>JBAUXQ010000738.1:0-2704 GCA_049584355.1 Roseiarcus sp.
ACTATACGGCGATCGGGCCGATCCGCGCCGACCTCGCCTTCCCGCTCGAACAGCGTCCCGGAACCGGCGCGGTCGCCTTCTATGTCAGCATCGGGCAGGCTTTCTGATGATGCGGCGTCCCATTCCCATCTGCGGTCTTGCGGCGCTGATCCTCGCGGTCCTCGCCCTTTGGCCTGCGGCGCGGGCGGCCGAGGAAGACAAGAGCGTTCTCGCCGACCTGCTCTCCAGGGCCCTGTCCTCGGACGCGACAAAAGTCTCGATCGGGGCGGTGGACGGCGTTCTGTCTTCCGACGCCTCGATCAGCAATATTGTGCTCTCCGACCGCGAGGGCCCGTGGCTGAAGATCGACAAGGTCCGCCTGGTCTGGAACCGGCTTGCCCTGCTCAGCCGCCGGCTCGATGTTGACCAGCTGACGATCGGCCACATGCAATTCCTGCGGCGACCGCTGCGGTCCGAGACGCCGCCGCCTCCGAACAGTGGCCCGGCCTCGATCCTGCCGGAACTGCCGGTCAAGGTGGTCATCAAGAAGTTCGCCCTGCAGGACCTTTCGCTCGGCGAGCCTGTGGTCGGGGTCGCCGCGCGCCTCGGGATCGAGGGCAAGGCGACGCTCGGGGCGCCGTCCGAAGGTCTCGACCTCAGCCTCGCGGCAAAGCGCCTCGACGCCGCGGGCGCGTTCAAGGCGGTCATGACCTACGTCCCCGCGACCGACAAGCTCACCGTCGCGGTGAATTCGGACGAACCGGCGGGCGGCATCTTCGCCCATCTCGCCAACCTGCCCGGATTGCCGCCGGTCAAGCTTGCCTTGAACGGCGCAGGGCCGCTCGACAATTTCGGCGCCAAGCTCGATTTCGCCGCCGGCGCCGATGTCTGGGCGCGGGGCGATGTCGTCGTCGCGCGGCAGGGCGCCGGGCGGAAGCTTACGCTCGACCTCAATTCGCGCCTCGAAGGCATGACGCCCGCGATCTTTCGGCCGGTCGTCGCCGGCGAGACGACGCTCAAGGGCGATCTCTTCTTCGACGACGACGGCACGATCGCGACGCCCGGCGTTCACATGGTCTCCGCCAACGCCCGCCTCGACATTGAAGGCGGCAAGTCGGCGGACGATACGGTCGGCCTCAAGCTCCACGCCGGCGCCATTCCCGGCGCAACCCAGATCGGCAAGCTCGACCTCAACGCCTCGATCGTCGGGCCTCTCCTCAACCCAATCGCGGAAGGCTCGTTCGACGCCGGCGACATCCATGTCGAGCAGGGCTCGCTCGACCGCGTTTCCGCGAACTTCCGCGCCGTCCCGAACGGCCCGCTCGGCGAGGAGGCGACGCGCATCGCCTTCCAGGGTCAGGGCGTCATGAGCGGCCTCAGGCTCGCCGATCCGGCGCTCGCGAGCGCGATCGGCAGCGAGGCGAAGCTTTCCCTGCGCGGAACGGCGGCCGTCGGCGGCGACGTGTCGTTCGACGCGCTCGAACTCGCATCGCATGACCTCGACGCCCGCTATTCGGGCCTGCTCGCGCCGAAGAAGCTGCACGGACGGCTCGAAGTCACGGCGCGCGACTTGAGCCGCTTCGCCGGCCTCGCCGGCGGCGCCCTCAAAGGCCAGGCGCGCGGAACCGCCGACCTCGACGGCGCGCCGAGCTACGGCGCGCTGACGGCGACGATCGACGCGGAGGCGACGCGGCTCGCGACCGCCTATCCGCTGCTCGACCGCGTGACCGGCGGCGAACTGCATGTGACTGGCGCGGCGCGCTCGACGGCCGGCGGCGGCTTCGGCTTCACCGATCTTGTAGCGACCGGAGCGCATGGCTCGGCGAGGCTCAACGGCGATTTTGGCCGCGACCAGGCCAATCTCCAGGCGCGGTTTGACCTGCCGCAGGCGAGCGCGCTCGATCCACGCGTTTCAGGCCGCGTGCAGGCCCTCGCCACGCTTACCGGGCCGCCCGACGATCTCAGCGCGACGCTGAAGGCGACCCTCGCCGAGGGCCAACTGCTGGACCGCAGGGCGGCGGGCCTCACGCTCAGCGCGACGGCGAGCCACATCACTGGCCTCCTCGATGCGAAGGCCGCCCTGTCGGGCGCCGTCGACGGCCACCCGCTGCAGGCCTCGGCCCATGTGGCGAAGACGGCGGAGGGCGGATGGGCGGCCGACACTATCGCGCTCAGCCTCGCCTCGGCCCGTCTCGCCGGCGCGCTGACAGTCGGCGCGGACGATCTCGCGACCGGCGAACTGAGCTTCGGCGCGACCAATCTCGACGAACTGTCGCCGCTCGTACTGACGAAAATGAGCGGCGCGCTTCAGGCGAAGGTCAGCGCCTCGGCCGCGGACGGCAAGCAGGCGCTCGCGGCTATCGCCAGCAGCGACCGGATGGCGTTCGGGACCAGCCGCCTCGATGGCCTCAAGGTCGACCTGAAGGTTGGCGACCTGTGGCGTGCGCGCGACATTTCCGGCCTAGCCACGCTCTCGCGGGCGGAAATCGGCGGGCAATCCGTCTCCGACCTCCGGCTCGCCGCCAAGGGCCAGGGCGATTCCACCGACCTTGCCTTCGACGGCACCGTGCGCGGCCTCGCCGTGAAAGCCCAGGGGCGCCTGTCGGGCGGCGCGCCAGTCAGGCTGGACCTCGCCCGATTTACCGCGCAGGGCGCCGGCCGCACGATCGCCCTCGCGGGACCGGCGACGCTGACCTACGGCAAGGATGGGCTTGCGATCCAGAAC
>JBAUXQ010000739.1:0-1819 GCA_049584355.1 Roseiarcus sp.
CGCTTCGGCACGCCGCTCTCGATCGCCTTCGCCATCCCGCCAAGGCTCTCGACCTCGTCGATGTGGGCTTGCGCCCGCTGAGCGAGGTCGGCGGTGAGGCGTTCGAGATAATAGGAGCCGCCCCAGGGGTCGATGATCCGGGTCGTGCCGCTTTCTTCGATCAGAAAGAGCTGGGTGTTGCGGGCGATGCGGGCGGAGAAGGGCGTCGGCAGCGCCAGCGCCTCATCGAGCGCGTTGGTGTGCAACGACTGGGTATGGCCCTGGGTCGCCCCCATCGCCTCGATCTGGGTGCGCACGATATTGTTGAAAGGATCCTGCGCGGTCAGCGACCAGCCGGACGTCTGGCAGTGCGCCCGCAACGGAAGCGAGCGGTCCGACTTCGGTCCGAAGCCCTTGACTAGGCCGGCCCAGAGCTTGCGCGCCGCGCGCAGCTTGGCGACCTCCATGAAAAAATTCATGCCCACCGCCCAGAAGAACGACAACCGGGGCGCGAAGGCGTCGATGCTCATTCCGGCGCCGACGCCGGCGCGCAAATATTCGACGCCGTCGGCGAGCGTGTAGGCGAGCTCGAGGTCCTGCGTCGCGCCCGCCTCCTGCATGTGATAGCCGGAGATCGAGATCGAGTTGAATTTCGGCATGTTGGCCGCGGTGAAGGCAAAGATGTCGGCGACGATCCGCATCGAGGCGGCGGGGGGATAAATGTAGGTGTTGCGGACCATGAACTCCTTCAGGATGTCGTTCTGAATCGTGCCCGAGAGAGCAGCCATCGGCACGCCCTGTTCTTCCGCGGCGACGATGAACAGCGCCAGGACCGGCAGCACCGCGCCGTTCATGGTCATCGAGACGCTGATCGAATCGAGCGGGATGCCCGAAAACAGCGTGCGCATGTCATAGATCGAATCGATCGCGACGCCCGCCATGCCGACGTCGCCCGCGACGCGCGGATGATCCGAATCGTAGCCGCGATGGGTCGCGAGGTCGAAAGCGACGGAGAGGCCCTTTTGGCCGCCGGCGAGATTGGCGCGGTAAAAGGCGTTCGACTCCTCGGCGGTCGAGAACCCGGCATATTGCCGCACCGTCCAGGGCTGCTTGATGTACATCGTCGGATATGGCCCCCGCAGGTAAGGCGGAAGCCCGGGCCACTCGCTCGCGAGGTCGAGCCCTACGCGGTCGCGCGGTCCATAGAGCGACTTGACGTCGACGCCCTCGGGCGTCGTCCACATTCGCCGCGCCGCCGCGCCGATCGGGTTCGAAGGCGCGGCGAACGGCACGGTCGAGAAATTGGGAATTTGGCTCATGACGTCGTCAATCCCGGCGCTCCCGCCTGGGCCCCGATCCGGCTATAGAGGCCCTCGAGCGCCTTGACGGCGTCTCCGCCGGCGAAAATGAAATCGTCGACGCCCGATGCGCGCCATTCCGCCTCGTGGTCTCCCGGCCGCCCGGCGAGCACGAGGCCCTTTACGCCCGAGGCCTTGATCGATTTGGCGAAGGCCTCCGCCTGCGCCGCGTAGGCTTTATCGCCGCCGCACAGGCAGACGAGCGGCGCGCCGCTCGCCTTCATTCGTTCGACCGCCTCTTCGGCGGTCGCGCTCTTGCCGTCGGTAACGGCCTCGAAACCGCCGGCCTCGAGCCATTCCCGCACATACGCGACGCGGCCTCGATGCGCGGGCTCCGGCCCGAGCGCGGCGAGGTAGACCCGCGGTCGCGAGCCGGTCCTTTGGACAATGGCGTCGGACTTGTCGCGCAAGCGCTCGAATGGCTCGGCGAGCCGAAACGGCGCGAGCGCGCCCTCGGCGGGCGTGAACGCGTCGCGCTCGGG
>JBAUXQ010000740.1:0-3651 GCA_049584355.1 Roseiarcus sp.
GTCGCGGAGCCCGCTCCAGCCGAGCCCGCGCCTCCCCCTTCGCCGCCCGCCGCGAGCCCTCGGCTCGCGTCCTTCGAGGACGCGGTTGCGCTGGCGCGCGCCAAACGCGACATTCAGCTCGTCGAGTCGCTTGAGCGGGAGGTGCGGCTCGCTCGCTTCGAACAGGGCAGCATCGCTTTCACCCCTGTCGAAGGCGCCCCGTCCGGACTCGCGCAGACATTGGCGCGGCGACTTCAAGAATGGACCGGCGAGCGCTGGATGGTCGCGCTGGTCACGGGATCGACCGCGCCAACGCTGCGCGAGGCGGCGGAGGCCCGGGACGCCGAGCGGGCCTCCGGAGCGGCGGCGCATCCGCTGGTGCGCAAAGTGCTTGACCGATTCAAGGGCGCCCGCATCGTCGACGTCCGGCGTCCCGAGCCCGCGCCGACCCCGACAGCCAGTCAAGCCGACGATGAGGTCGGCTACGCCGATTCCGGCGTCAACGCCGCTGACGACGGCTGAGAAGGAGACCGACGCCATGGATCTCATGGGCATGATGAAAAAAGCCCAGGCCGTTCAGGCCAAGCTTCAGGAGGCGCAAGAGGAGCTTGGGCGCCTCGAAGTCGAAGGCCAGGCCGGCGGCGGCATGGTCAGCCTCACGCTCAACGCCAAGGGCGAATTGAGGGGGGTGCGCATCGACGCCTCGCTGTTGACGCCCGCCGACAAGGAGATGCTCGAGGATCTGATCGTCGCGGCGTTCGCCGACGGCAAGGCCAAAGCCGATCGGGCGGCGGCCGAGAAGATGCAGTCTTTGACCGCCGGCCTGCCCTTGCCGCCCGGCATGAAGCTGCCGTTCTAGAGGCCGGATGCCGACCAACGTCGCCGGACCTGAAATCGAACGTCTCGTCCAGCTTCTCGCGCGCTTGCCGGGACTGGGGCCGCGTTCGGCGCGCCGCGCCGCTCTCCACCTCATCCGCAAGCGCGAGTCGCTGCTCGCGCCGCTCGCCGAGGCGTTGCGCGTCGCGCAGGAGCGGATCGTCACCTGTTCGATCTGCGGCAATGTCGATACGCGTGATCCCTGCACGATCTGCGCCGATGAACGGCGCGACACGACGATGCTGGTGGTCGTCGAGTCGGTCGGCGATCTTTGGGCGCTGGAGCGGGCCGGCGCGACGCGCGCGCGCTATCACGTGCTCGGCGGCGCCCTGTCGCCCCTCGATGGCGTCGGGCCTGCCGATCTAAACTTGACCGGGCTGGTCGCGCGCATCGCCAAGGGCGAGGTCAGCGAATTGATCCTTGCCGTAAACGCGACTGTCGAGGGCCAGACAACCGCCCATTACATCATCGATCTCCTCGCCGATTACTCCGTCAAGGTGACGCGGCTCGCTCACGGCGTGCCGGTCGGCGGCGAGCTTGACTACCTCGATGACGGCACCCTGGCGGCGGCGATGCGCCAGCGCACGGCGTTTTGAGGCCTCGCTAGCGTCCGGCGGCGCAAATTCTCGCCGTCGCCACTGTCGCCGGGGCTCAGCCTATCCTAAGTCTTGGGCGCATCTTCGTTCCAGGGCGTTCGCCATGCCGGTCGCTTCCAAAGCCTCTAGGCTCTTTATTCCTCCGTTTCCCCGACGGCCCAACAGGCCTCGCAGCGCCCTCTCAATCATTTTGGCCCTTCGGCGCAATCCGATCGAGATCTGGTGTGAGGCGGACTTCGAACGGCCTGTCTCTCTCGGGCGCTCCATTCTGGGCCTGCGGGGCGCCGCGCATGATCCCGTCGCGGTCCGGCGCATCTTTCTCGACAACGCCGCCAATTACCGCAAGGACGACCTTCAACTTCGGGTCTTGCGGCCGGGTCTCGGCAGCGGGCTCCTGACCAGCGAGGGCGACGATTGGCGCATGCAGCGGCGGGCGCTTTCTCCCCTTTTTTCGCCTCGGCAGGTCGCCGACTTCGCCCCCGCCATGCAAAAGGTCGCTGAAGCGGCGATCGAGCGCTTGAGCTCGAGGCGCGACGGCGCCGTCACCGAGATCGGCGCGTTGATGTCGCGGATGACGCTTGAGGTCCTGGAGCAGACGCTATTTTCGCAAGGCCTCGGGCGCGAGCCGAGCGTTTTCCAGCGCTCGGTCACAAGCTACTTCGACACCATCGGCAGACTTGACCCGCTCGATCTTGTAGGCGCGCCCAGCTTCCTGCCACGGTTTGGACGCCGTCGCGGCCGTCCGGCCCTGATGTTCTTCGCTCAGGCGGTCGATGACATTATCGCCAATCGTCGGGCGCTAATAGACAGCGGCGCAGAGGCGCCGCGGGACTTGTTGACCCTGCTTCTATCAGCGAGGGATCCCGAAAGTGGCCGCGGCATGTCCGACGAGGATATGCGCGCCAATATCCTGACCTTCATCCTCGCAGGACATGAAACGACCGCTAACGCATTGACGTGGACCGTCTATCTGCTGTCCCAGTCGACCGAGTGGCGTGAACGGGCGGAGGCCGAAGCCGATCGGTCGTTCGATCCCCAACGGCCGGCCGCGACCGAGGGATGCGAGACGTTGCGCGCCATTTTCGAGGAGGCGATGCGGCTTTATCCGCCGGCGGCGATGCTCAGTCGTCAGGCGATCGCCGACGACGAACTCGCGGGCGTGCATATTCCCGCCGGCGCGGTGATCTCGGTCTCGCCATATGTTCTGCACCGGCGGCGCGGCCTGTGGGACAATCCGGACGCCTTCGATCCGTCGCGCTTCCTGGGCGAACGGCGCGAGCGTATCGACCGTTTCGCCTATATCCCATTCGGGGCCGGACCCCGTGTCTGCATCGGCATGGCGTTCGCGATGCAGGAGGGGATAGTTCTGCTCGCCAACCTTCTGCGCGCCTTTCGCTTCGAACTGGTCGAGGGACAATCCGTCATGCCTCAGCAGCGTGTGACGCTGCGCCCGCATGGGGGTTTGAAAATGCATGTGAAACGGCGGGAAAAGGCGCAGAAATCCACAGGGGAGAATTTCTTTGTGAAAGTCCGTTGACAGAAACTTCACCGGGGCCTATATGCGCCTCTCCCAACGGCTTGGCGCTCCCTTAGAGCGGCCGAGCGGCGGGTTTCGGAACTTTCCGAGCGCACTCCTCCCTGCTGAGAGGCGGGGGCGGAGGATTTTCGGTCGTTCCTGCCGCGCGTCAGCGCGGCGACTTTGGAATTCGAGCTCGAGTCGAGCTTTGGCGGCGTTCCGCCGCAGTTTGGTTTTTGCTTATGGGGCTTTGCGGCCCCTCGCTGTTTGACAATTGCATCGGAAGGAAGAGAGACGTGGGCGGCGGGGTCCTTGCGGGACTTTGATCGTTGGGGCCGGTTTTTGGCGTGAGCTTAAGAACCTGATCTGGCGATTTAAGTCCGAAGAGACAACTGACGGTCACGTTTCAAAATTCATCGCGCTTGGAGCAGGGCGCGCCGGAACGTCGTGAGGCGGTCTGGCGGGTCTGAGCTTTGAGCGGATGTGTTTGGAACTCGTCAAGAATACAATGCCCTTCGGGGTGTTGAAGTGACCAGTCGGGACCAAGATCTCAGTTGAACTTGAGAGTTTGATCCTGGCTCAGACCGAACGCTGGCGGCAGGCTTAACACATGCAAGTCGAACGCTCGTAGCAATACGGGAGTGGCAGACGGGTGAGTAACGCGTGGGAACATACCCTCCGGTT
>JBAUXQ010000741.1:0-3326 GCA_049584355.1 Roseiarcus sp.
CCTTTCGGCCCTTGCGGCCCGATCGCGCCGATGACCCCCGCTTCGCCCTTCGGTCCGGCTGGTCCGGCCGGGCCCTCCTGCCCCTGGGCTCCGGGCGGGCCCTGGTCGCCTTTGTCTCCCTTCGCGCATCCCGAGACGGCGAAGAGCGCGATCAAGGCGGCCCCGGCGACAAATGCACGCATCCTTATCCTCCCCGCCCGAGGCGCTTCCCGATCGCGCGCCGCGAACAGAAGTGTTGGCGCCCAATTGTAATCGGCGTGTGATAGCGGGCGGCCGCGCCCCGACCTTGGCTCCCGCCATCAGGATTGAGTGAGCGCGTAGCGCCGCGAGCCATCTCAAGCGCCGCCGCTTCGCCCTTCGCCGGATCGCGCGCCCCGAGGAGGACGCGCATGCGATTTTCCGCCAGCTGGCGGCAGACCTCGCGGCCGATGCCGCGGTTCGCGCCAGTGACGAGGGCGATCGGGGAAGGCCGCATGTCGCGCCTCAGCCGCCGATCGGCGCCGTCACGGCGTCGTCGAAGGCGGTCGCCTCGCCGATCGCCCTCCAGCGGACGAGTTCGGCCGAAAAATCCGCCCGCTTCTGCTCCAGAACGCCGATCGCGTCGGCGCCGAGCAGCAGGCGCAGCGGCGGATCGCAGCTCTCGACCACCGCGATCATCGCCTGGGCCGCCTTCGCCGGGTCGCCGGGCTGCTTCCCATCGCCGCCGTAGAGATAGGCCTCGATGGGATCGATCACCGCGCGATAGGCGTCGAGACGGCGCGCGGGGCGCATGTTGACCGCGCCGGCGAACTCGGTGCGGAACGCGCCCGGCTCGACGATCGTGACCCGAACGCCGTGGGGCTTGACCTCGTCGCGCAACGCCTCGCTCCAGCCTTCGAGGGCGAATTTCGAGGCGCAATAGGGACCGAACCCGCCGATCGACACCAGACCGCCGATGCTGGTGAGCTGGAGGATGTGACCGCTTCCTTGCGCCCGCATGGCCGGCAGCACGGCTCGGGTCATCTCGGCGGCAGCGAAGAAATTGACCTCCATTTGATCGCGCAGCTGCTCGGGCTCGAATTCCTCGGCCGCGCCGAGCGAGCCGCGCCCGGCGATGTTGGCGAGCACATCGATCCGGCCGAAGCGCGCGAGCGCGGCGTCGACGGCTTTCAACCGCGCCGCCGCATCGGTCACGTCAAGGCCGATCGCGAGCGCCGATTGCGCGTGCGCGATTGCGAGCCGGTCGAGCGCGTCCTTCCGCCGAGCTGAGACGACGGCGCTGTCGCCGCGCGTCAGCACGGCCTCGGCCAGCGCGCGGCCAAAGCCGCTCGAGGCTCCGGTGATGAACCAGACCCGTTGCATGGCGTCAGGCCTATCGCAGATGCGAGCGCCGGATCAAGCCGGATGCCGCATGGCGCAGGCGCCTGTCGCGCCGCTATGCTGCGGGCCGCAGTGACCGATTGCGGCTTGAGGCAGGCGCCGACCGCCGCGTTTATGGCGGGGCGCGCGCCGCTAATGACGGCGGCGATCAGGTCGTATACTGGGTCCGTTCGATGATCTTGTTGGCGAGCCCAAAAACCATGCGCCATTGCAGCCGTCGTTTGTTCCTGATCGGGCTGGCGGCGGCCGCCGCGCCGCTTCGCGCGCGTGCGGCTGCCGCCTCGGCCGAGGAGCGCCTCAACCTCGCCAACAAGCATCTCGCCTGGATCGAGGAGCGCGAGGGCGGCCGCCTCGGCGCTGCGGTCATCGACACGGAGACCGGCTGGACGCTCGAGCATCGCGCCGACGAGCGGTTCCCGATGTGCAGCACGTTCAAGCTTCTGGCCGCCGCCGCCGCGCTCAAGCGGGTCGACGACGGCGCCGATCGGCTCGACCGGGTCATCGCTTACGGGCCCGGCGATCTCCTCGATTACGCGCCGATCGCCAAGACCCATCTCGCATCAGGCGGCATGACGATCGCCGATCTCTGCGCCGCCGCGATCGACTGGAGCGACAACACCGCCGGAAACCTGGTGCTGCAGGCGATCGGCGGACCGGCGGGCTTCACCCAGTTTGCCCGTTCGCTCGGCGATTCGGTGACCCGGCTCGACCGCAGCGAGCCGGCCTTGAACGCGGCGGCGCCGGGAGACGAGCGCGATACGACGAGTCCGCGGGCGATGGCCGAGGACATACGCCAGGTCCTGCTGGGTGATCTGCTCTCCGATGCGTCCCGGCTTAAGCTCCAAGCCTGGCTGATCGACGACAAGGTCGGCGACAAAAGGTTGCGCGCCGGGCTCCCGCTCGCGTGGCGCATCGGCGACAAGACCGGCAGCGGCGATCATGGAACGGCGAACACGATTGCGATCGTCTGGCCGCCCGAGCGGGAACCGATCATCGCCGCGGTCTATTACACCGAGTCGAGTGCGCCGATGGACGTGCGCAACGCCATTCACAAGGAGATCGGCGCCCTGATCGCCGAGACGTTTTGATCCGCGTTCGCCTCGACGAGCCCGAGAGATTCGCTGGCGCCTCAGACGCCCCACAGGCGCTGGCGGCGCGCCATCGCATGGGCGAACCAGAACGAGCCGAGCGCAAACGGAATCATGAAGCTCAGCGTCATCGCTTCCATCAGGTTCCGCTCGGCGGCAAGGTTGATCGTGACGCTGGCGCCGACGGCGAAGGCGCGCAACGGCGGCGGGTCCGGAAGCAGCGACGGTCCGGGGGCGTCGCGCGAAGGCCGGTCGCGCACCCATTCGTCAGTCCTGGAATCGGCTCCGGCGTCGCGGAGGCTCGGCTCGGCGGCGGCGAACGGAACGCTCTCGCCGGTGAGCCCGTCGAGAACGACCGGCGCGCGCTCGCGCGGCCTTCGTCCCGCAGCCGGCATCGTGAATGGGATGGTCTTCTTGCTCACGCCGCTTTCCTTTTCCTCGAACCGAAGACTTCTTGCGCCAGAGCGTCGATTTCGCGCGCCGCCTCGCTCGTCGGCGCGGCCTCGACCACCGAGAGCCCCCTGGCCGCGCTCTCGGCATAGACGATGCGCTGGTTGAGCACGGCCGCGAGAACTGGAATCTCGTCGAATTGCGCCAGCGCCGAGGCGGCGTCGCGGCCGATCGCGGTTCTGGCGATCCGGCGATTGATGACGAACGCCGCCTTGAGGCTTTCCTTCATCTGCCGCGCCTCGCGGATCAATTGCACCGTGTCGGCGGCCGCCCACACGTCGTAGGGCGAGGGCTGGACGGGGATCAGCACCGTGTCGCTGGCGAGGATCGCCGAGCGGCCGAGCTCGTTGACGCGCGGCGCGCCATCGACAATCACGACGTCGTAGTTGCCGGCGAGCCGCGGCAAGTCGCGGTGCAGCGTCGGCTTCG
>JBAUXQ010000742.1:0-7328 GCA_049584355.1 Roseiarcus sp.
CCTGGGGCGGCTCCTATTATCTCGAACGCCTCACCGCCGACCTCGCTCAGCGGGCGCAAGCCCACATCGACGAGGTCGAGAGCCTTGGCGGGATGGCGAAGGCGATCGAGAGCGGCGTGCCGAAGCGGCGCATCGAAGAAGCCGCGGCGCGCACCCAGGCGCGCATCGATTCGGGCCGCCAGACCGTAATCGGCGTCAACGCCTATGCGCCGACGATCGAGCGGGATCTCAGCGTGCTGAAGGTTGACGCTGCGGCAGTGCGCGCGCGGCAAATCGAGAAGCTTAAGCGCCTCCGCGCCGAGCGGGACGAGCGCGCGGCGCAAGCCGCGCTGGCGGCGCTTGCCGAGGGCGCGCGAGGCCGGGCCAATCTGTTGCAGCTTTCGGTCGAAGCGGCGCGGGCGAAGGCCACAGTCGGCGAAATCTCATTGGCGCTCGAGAAGGCTTTCGGCCGTCACGTTGCGGAAGTGCGGACCATTTCCGGCGTCTATCTGGCCGAGTCGGGGCGAGGCGCAGAGGCCAATGAGCGCGTCATCGCGATGACCCGCGCCTTCGCCGAGAACGAGGGACGCGCCCCGCGGATTCTGGTCGCCAAGATGGGCCAGGATGGACATGACCGCGGGCAGAAGATCATTGCCTCGGCGTTCGCCGATCTCGGGTTCCACGTCGAAATCGGGCCTCTGTTTGCGACTCCTGAGGAGGTGGCGGCGCTTGCGGCCAAGAAGCAGGTCCATGTCGTTGGCGTTTCGTCTCTCGCCGCCGGCCACCTCGCGCTCGTCCCCGCGCTGAAAAAGGCCCTCGGCAAGCTCGGTCTTGACGAGACGATGGTCGCCGTCGGCGGCGTGATCCCGAGCCAGGACTTCGCCTTGCTGCGCGAGGCCGGCGCCGACGCGATTTTTCCGCCCGGGACCGTCATTGCCGAGGCCGCGCAGAGTCTCATGGAGCAGCTCAACCAGCGACACGGTTACAGCCAGCGCGCGCCCGCATAGGGCGGCTGCAGCCGCTGATCCGTCCGTTTGCGCGGCTCGAGCCGGCCCGTCTGATGGTCCCATATTGGCGCGGGCGCCTGGGGCGGGCCATCCATCACCTTAGGTGAGAGCGTTACGAGCTCCGCGCCAAGTCGGGACACAGCCCCCTTGACGTCAACGGCGCCGTATTTGCCGCCCTCGGTCGGGGATGTCGCCGACGGAGAGGCAGCGGCGCTGCGATGGACCGCTTCATAGATGTGACCGTGCGCCGGTCGATCCGCCATACGCGGTTGATGCTGAGGCAGGGCGCCTACGATTGGCCGACCGTGCGCAAGGCGCTGAGGAAGCTTCTCGCCGATCTGGAGTCGCGATCGCCGAACCATCCGAGCCTGCCGCGTCTTCGCACTTTCATCGCCTCGAACGATCGCGCCTGGTTCCGCGAGAATCCAGAGCCTCCATCGAATGATCCTCGAGGATGTCATTGACGCCTGCAGGGCTCGAGTTCCTCACGATCGCTTGACTTGTCGCGGGGACTGCTCAAGATTTACGTATTCACCAGGCAACCGGCATCGTTGCACATGCCTCGATCCCACCCACTGGCGGCGCGTTGGTCGTGTGGGGGACATCTGGGCGTCGAATTGCGCCACGCGCCAGCGCGCTACGCTGACAACGACCGCGGGCGTCGTCACGCTCTCTAGGGAGGGGCAGATTTGATGGCGGCGTCCACGAATGCGCGGAACGCGCGAGTTCGGAAGTTCGTTACGCGCCGCGGGGTGGAACTGCAATTCACCGAACTTGGTTTCGGCGGAGCGCCGCTCGGCAATCTTTATCGGCCTATGACGGAAAAAGAGGCGCGGGTCATGCTGGAGGCTGTCTGGGCCTCGGGTTGCCGGTATTTTGACACCGCGCCCCTCTATGGGCTCGGCCTTTCCGAGACCAGACTCAACGGGCTTCTGCGGCCGAAGCCAAGAGCCTCCTACTTGATTTCCACCAAGGTCGGCCGGCTCCTCGATCTTTGTAAGCCGCATGAACGCTCGCGGCCGGACGCCTTCTTCGAAACGCCATCGCGGCGGGAACGCTTCGACTATTCCTATGACGGCGTGATGCGCTCGCTCGAATTCTCGCTTGAGCGCCTCGGTCTCGATCAGGTGGATATCGTGTTCGGCCACGACGTCGACGTCGTCACCCACGGGAGCAAAGAAGCTGCCGACGCGCGGATCAAGGAATTCATGACCGGCGGCTATCGCGCGCTCGACGAACTGCGCGCGTCCGGAGCAATCAAGGCGATCGGAGCGGGGATCAACGAATGGGACGTCGCCGAGAGACTGGCGCGCGCTGGCGACTTCGACGTCTTCCTGCTGGCGGGCCGCTACACGCTTCTCGAACAGGGAGCGCTGACCAGCTTTCTGCCGCTATGCGAGGAAAAGAAAATCGCCGTTGTCATCGGCGGCCCGTTCAACTCCGGCATACTGGCGACGGGAGTCAAGGCCGACGCCCACTATGACTATGGGCGGGCGCCGGACGAGGTGAAGGAACGGGTCCGCCGAATCCAGCACATCTGCAAGAGTTTCAAGGTCAGGCTGCCGGAAGCGGCGCTCAGATTTCCGCTCGGTCATCCCTCGGTCGTCAGCGTCATCGCCGGCGCGCAGCGCGCGAGCGAAGTCAGGCGGAACGCAGCGATGATGCATGCAAAGCTGCCTGCCGCGCTCTGGCGGGCCCTGAAGGCGGAAAAACTGGTGCGCGAGGATGCGCCGACGCCCCGCTGAGCGCCGACGCTTCGCCGGCGTTCAGAAGAGGCCGTCGATTTTGCCGTTGACCACCCGAATTCGCTCTGCGGCTGGGCTTCGGGGCAAGCCGGGCATCGTGCGTACGTCCCCCATCAGCACGACCACAAAGCCCGCGCCGGCGCGAAGGAGAACGTCACGGATCTTTGGAACATGTCCCGTGGGCGCGCCGATGAGCGAAGGATCGTCCGAAAACGAATACTGGGTCTTGGCGACGCAAACCGGGAGGCGCCCCCAGCCGGCGTTCTCCAGCTCGCGGAATTTCGCCTGCGCCGATGCATCGGCGGCGATGTCGGCGGCGCCGTAGATTTCGCGCGCGATTGTTCGGGTCTTGTCCCATAGGCTCATGTCGTCGGGATAGAGCAGCCGAAACTCCGCTTCCCCTGAGTCCGCAAGGGCGGCGGCGACATGGGCGAGAGCTTCCGCGCCGGCGCTTCCGCGCGCCCAATGATCGCACACGATCGTCTTGACAGCGAACTCGCGAGCGACCGCGCTCTCGATGAACGCGAGCTCCTTCGCCGTGTCGCTCCCGAACCGGTTCACCGCGACCACGACCGGGACGCCGAACTTGCGCAAGTTGGCGATATGCCGGGCCAGATTGGCGAGGCCGGCCTCCAACGCCGGAAGGTTCTCCGCGCCGAGCGCGTCTTTGGCGACGCCGCCGTGCATTTTGAGCGCTCGCACCGTGGCGACCAACACCGCCGCCGCTGGCTTCAATCCCGCCTTTCGGCACTTGATGTCGAAGAATTTCTCCGCGCCGAGATCGGCGCCAAAGCCCGCCTCGGTGACGACGTAGTCAGCCAGCTTGAGCGCCGCCCGGGTCGCCATCACGGAGTTGCAGCCGTGAGCGATGTTGGCGAACGGGCCGCCATGCACGAGCGCGGGCGACCCTTCGAGGGTCTGCACGAGATTGGGCCTGAGCGCGTCCTTGAGCAGCGCAGTCATGGCGCCTGCCGCGTTGAGATCAGCCGTGGTGACCGAGCGCCGGTTCCGGCTCGAGCCGACCACCATGCGGCCGAGCTGTTCCTCGAGATCGTCGAGGCTTGACGCGAGGCAAAAGGCGGCCATCACCTCCGAGGCGACCGTGATGTCGAAACCGTCCTCGCGGGTATATCCGTTCCCGCCGCCAAGCCCGATCACGATCTGGCGCAGCGCCCGGTCGTTCATGTCGATGACCCGCCGCCAGGCGACGCGGCGCTGGTCGAGGCCGAGCGCGTTGCCCCAATACATGTGATTGTCGACCATCGCCGCCAGGAGATTGTGCGCCGACGATATGGCGTGAAAATCGCCGGTGAAATGGAGGTTGATCTCGTCCATCGGCGCGACCTGGGCGTAGCCTCCGCCCGTCGCGCCTCCCTTCAGGCCGAAACAGGGACCGAGCGAGGGCTCGCGCAGGCAGATGATCGTCTCCTTGCCGATGCGGTTGAGCGCGTCGCCGAGACCGATCGTCGTCGTCGTCTTGCCCTCGCCCGCAGGCGTCGGGCTGATCGCGGTCACAAGAATGAGCTTGCCGTCGGGCCTGTCGCCGAGACTGCGAAGAAAATCATACTCGAGCTTGGCGATGAAACGGCCGAAAGGATGCAGGGCGGATTCTGGCGCGCCGACCTTGGCGGCGATCTCCGCGATCGGCTTCAGACGCGCAGCGTGTGCGATTTCGATGTCAGACCGCATGAATGATCCACTCCCCCAACTCCGCCGCCGGACGGCCCCGAAGAGAGGCAACGCATCGTCTGCTCCGCGACGATTTGCAAGCTCGAATCATGGCGGAGAAGGGCGCCAGTTCCCATATGCCGGGCGGGCGCTTCATCGCCGGCTGCCGGGATATCGCGCCGATTTCGGTAATAGGCGCGCCATGAACAAGCTGCGGCTCGCTGCGATCACATTCGTGAGTTTGGCCGCCTTTCTTGGAGTGGCGATCCTCGGCGCGGGAGGCGCGAGCCGGTTCTTTTCCTACCCCCAGTTGACCGCCGTCGCGGTGGTCACGGTCCTGCTCGGGATCGCGGCGCTGTTCACCGAAGGCCACGTCGGCTCAGGGGTCAGGGAAGATCGCTCCAATCGCTGGGTCATCGCCGCCTTGGGGATCCTCAGCGTCCTCGATGCCTACCTGCCCGCCTATACCGACCGGATCGACTTTCTCACCTTCGGCGGCGATGGCGTGCGCTGGCTCGGATTTCTCCTTTATGTCTTTGGTGGCGTTCTGCGTCTCGCGCCCGTCTTCGTGCTCGGTCGGCGCTTCAGCGGCCTGGTCGCGATCCAGCCCGATCACCGGTTGGTCACGGAGGGGCTTTATCGGGTCATTCGCCACCCAAGCTATCTCGGTCTCTTGATCACCGTGCTCGGATGGGCGCTGGCGTTCCGGTCTGGGGTCGGCGTCGTGATCGCCGTCCTGATGCTCATCGTCCTTATCGGTCGTATCGAGGCCGAGGAGCGGTTGCTCGGCGAAACCTTCGGGGCTGAATACGAAGCCTATCGGGCGCACACCTGGCGTCTCGCGCCATACCTCTACTGAGTCCTTTCTCAGCGCGCTCGCGCGACCCGCGACGCGAATTTGCCTCCGCCCCGCGCCTCCCCTAAACGTCCGTGCGCGCTTTTCGCCCGCCGGACGAAACTCCATGATCCGCTCAGCCCTGATGACCGTGATGACTCAAGCCGCGATCAAGGCCGGGCGGGGCTTGAAGCGCGATTTCGGCGAGGTCGGCGAACTGCAGGTGTCGATGAAGGGGCCGGGCGATTTTGTCAGCCTCGCGGACAATCGGGCCGAGAAGACCCTTTACGCCGAACTCGCCAAGGCGCGTCCGGGCTATGGCTTCGTCATGGAGGAGAGTGGGCGGGTCGAGGGCTCCGACAAGAGTCACACCTGGCATATTGATCCGCTCGACGCGACGACCAATTTTCTCCATGCGATCCCGCTTTTCGCGATTTCGATCGCGCTCGAGCGCGACGGGCAGATCGTCGCCGGCGTCATCTATAATCCGGCGAATGACGACATGTTCGTCGCCGAGAGGGGGCAAGGGGCGTTCGGCGGCAATCGCCGCTTGCGGGTCGCCGGGCGCAGCGAATTGTCGCAGGCCATTTTCGGCTGCGGGATTCCCCATCTCGGCAAAATGGCGCAACATTCGCGATTCCTGACCGAGCTTGCGGCGGTGATGCAGCGGGTCGTCAATGTCCGCCGAATGGGCTGCGCCGCGCTTGATCTCGCTTATGTCGCCGCAGGCCGCTTCGACGCTTTCTGGGAGCGGGGCCTCAATTCCTGGGATATTGCGGCCGGCTCGCTTCTCGTCCGCGAGGCCGGCGGCTTCGTCACCGGCGCCGACGGGGAGGCGAATTACCTCGAGACCGGCTCCATCTGCTGCGGCAACGAAACGATGCATCGGGAGTTGCTCGCGCTTTTGCGTGGGGTTGCTTAACGCGCTGGGGGTCGCGACGGATGCTGACCGCGCGCTTGGGGCTTTGGGAGGAGTTCGCCCGATGAAGCGCAAAGTCGTGATTATCGGCATCGGGGCTGGAAACCCGGATTTTGTTACCATCCAGGCGATCGAAGCGATGAATCGGGTCGACGTCTTCTTCATCCCCGACAAGGGTATGGAGAAGGCCGACCTGAGGCGCGTCCGGCGCTCGATCATCGATCGGTACGTTCGCGATCGTTCCGTTCGAACAGTCGAGTATAGGGTCCCGTCTCGACGCCAGGAGAGCAATAATTATGAAGGGGCGGTATCAGCATGGCATGCCGAGATCGGCGAAACCTACGGCCGGCTGATTCTGGAGGAACTCGGCGAATCGGAGATCGGCGCCTTTCTGGTCTGGGGCGATCCGACTCTTTATGACAGCACCCTGCGGATCCTGGAGCATCTGCGAGCGAAAGGAGGCTTCGAGCTGGAGTATGACGTCATCCCGGGCATCAGCAGCGTTCAGGCGCTGGCGGCGCAACATCGGATCGCAATCAACGAGATTGGCCGCTCCGTCCTGATAACCAATGGCCGGTCGCTTGCAGAGGGATTTCCAGACGATGTGGATAGCGTCGTGGTTCTTTTGAACGCGGACAAGGCGCTACGCAGCGCCGACGGCGAGCTCGACGCCTATTGGGGCGCCTATGTCGGCATGCCGGAAGAGATTCTGGTTTCGGGCAAGCTCAAGGACATTGTCGATGAGGTCGAAAGGATCAGATCGGCTGCACGGCAGGAGAAAGGCTGGGTCATGGACTGCCTGCTGCTGAAGAAGCCCAGCGAGAAATCAGGCTAGACTGGGGTCAAAACCCAATCAGTTGGACCGCTTTCGACCCGAAGCGGAAGATCCAGCAATCATGCGCGAACGGTGCAATTGCGCAATTACCGGTCATTGCCGGACGGTCTGACGAACGGGTCAATTCGACCCGAAGCAGGCGTTCCCGATCGGTCCCGGTTACGAACGAAATGCGTCCACAAAGCGTTCCTCAACCTCTGTGAGCCAAGTCTCAGTAGCCGCAACGCTGAATACCAGGTTGAACGTTGACCTTCGAGAAGACCTCCAAGGCTCAGGACTCGATCAAGGTCTCTCAATCCAGGATCCCGCTCTTTTGATGTTCCTCGAGGGACTCGGCAAG
>JBAUXQ010000743.1:0-5320 GCA_049584355.1 Roseiarcus sp.
GTGATGCGCCGCAAATGCAACGACGACGAGCCGCTTGCCGTCTACGCGACGTCGCTCTGCGACTATACCGCGGGCATGCATCTCGTTCAGGCGATCCTGCTCGCGCTGCTGCAACGTGAAAAGACCGGCCGCGGCCAACAGGTCTCGGTGTCGCTGTTCGAATCGATGCTCGCCATGCAGATGCAGGAAGCGGCAATGTGGCTGCAGCGCGGCCGGCACTTCTCCTGGGGCTCGTATCCGCTGACCGGCGGCTTCGAGACGACCGACGGAGCCATCGTGCTGGTGGGCGCCTTCAAGACCAACCCGCTGCAGGACATTTGCGCGGCGCTCGGCCTGCGCGATCTCTCCGCTGATCAGCGCTACGCCACCTTCGCCGGGCAGGTCGCTCACAAGGCGGAATTGCAGGCGATGTTCCGCGAACGGTTCGCCTCGAACACCACCGAATATTGGCTTGCCCAGCTCGACGAACGGGATCTGCTGTGCGCGCCGGTGCTGACTCTGGCCGAGGCGCTAGGCCACGACCAGACGAAGTCGAACGGAACGGTGGTGACACTCAATGGCGAGGCCGGCGCTCTGCCGCTGATCGGCACGCCGCTCGCCATGACCGAGGGCGCGTTCCGGCTGCGCCGCGCGCCGCCCGCGCTCGGCGCCGACGGCGAGGCGGTCTTAAGCGAGGCAGGCTATTCGGCCGAGCGCATCGCAGCCCTGAAGCGGACGGGAATCGTCGCTTGAGCGTGCTGTTCTCGGTTCAGGACCAAGTGGCGCGGGTGACGATCGACCGGCCGGAGCGGCATAACGCCGTCGATCAGGCGACCGAGGGGGAGCTCATACGCATTTGGGAGACGATCGAGAAGGACCGCGATATCCGTGTCGCCGTTCTCACCGGCGCGGGAGCGCGCGCGTTCTGCACCGGCGCGGACATGAAGGCCGGCTCCGGCGCGAGCGGTCTCGACTATTGGGCTGAAGCTCGTCCGGGCGGTTTCGGCGGCATTGCGCTACGCGACACGCTCGACGTCCCCGTCGTCGCGCGCGTCAACGGCTATGCGCTGGGCGGCGGTATGGAGATGATGCTCGGCTGCGACATCGTCGTCGCCTCGGCCGACGCGAGCTTCGGCCTGCCGGAGCCACGCGTCGGGCGGCTCGCGCTCGACGGCGGCGTTGCGCTTCTCGCGCGCCGCATTCCCCACGTCCAGGCAATGGGCATGCTGCTGACCGGGCGGCGCATCGGCGCTGACGAAGCTTTTCGCTTTGGCCTCGTCAACGAGGTCGTCGCGCCGGAAGCGCTCGACGATGCGGTCGCCCGTTGGGTCGCCGATATCCTCGCCTGCGCTCCGCTTTCGGTACGGGCGATCAAGCAGATGGTGCGGGCCGGCGAGCGCGTCACCGCGAGAGAGGCGCAGATGCTGCGCCTGCCAGCGCTCATCGAGGCGCTGCAATCGTCCGATCAGGACGAGGGCGTCAGCGCCTTCAAAGAGAAGCGCGCGCCGCAATGGCGCGGGCGCTGAGGCGGCGGGCGTTTCGTCATGGCTTACGTGATCGCGTCGACCTGCATCGACGTCAAGGACGGCGCCTGTCAGGAGGCGTGTCCGGTCGAGTGCATCTACGAGGGCGCCCGGATGATGTATATCCAGCCCGACGAGTGCATCGACTGCGGGCTTTGCCTCAGCGTCTGTCCGGTCGACGCGATTTACGCCGGTGGCGATCTGCCGGAAAGCGAGCGCGCGTTCGAACGCGCTAACGCCGAATTCTTCGATTCCGTGGTCACCGGCTGGGGCTCGCCCGGCGGCGCCGACTCGGCGCACGTCAGCGCGCTCGATCATCCGCTGGTCATGATGCGCGACCGGCGCCGTCGAAGCTCGCCGCATCATGGAGACGTGAAGGGTATTGGCTGATGGCTTTGCTCGACGAAAGCGCGAACGGCGTCTTCATCATCGCCGCGACGCCCTTCTCAGACAACGGCGCGCTCGATCTTGAAAGCGTCGATCGCATGGTCGATTTCTATCTCGAACGCGGCGCGAACGGCCTCACCATCCTCGGCGTGATGGGCGAAGCGCCGAAATTGACCGAGGAGGAATCGCGCGCCGTCATCAGCCGCGCAATTGCCCGCGCGCGCGGCGCGCCGATCATCGTCGGCGTCTCGGCGCCGGGACTGGCGTCGATCAGGACGCTCGCGGCGAGCGCGATGGACGCGGGCGCGGCGGGCGTCATGGTCGCCCCGCCCGGCCATTTGCGCACCGACGACCAGATCTACGGCTATTTCGACAGCGTCGCCGAAACGCTGGGCGCAACACCGTTCGCGTTGCAGGATTATCCGCTCGCCACGCAGGTGCAGATTTCGCCCAAAGTGATCCTCCGCATCGTCGAGGCGCTGCCCAGTTGCGTGATGCTCAAGCATGAGGATTGGCCCGGCCTCGCCAAGATCGCGGCCTTGCGCGCGGCGAGCGACCGGGGCGCGCGCCGCATTTCGATCCTGACCGGCAACGGCGGGCTGTTCCTGCCCGAGGAGCTTCAGCGCGGGGCGGACGGCGCGATGACCGGGTTTGCATACCCTGAGATGATGGTCGGGGTGGTAAGGGCGTTTCGCGCCGGCGATCCCGAGCGGGCGCGTGACCTATTCGACGCCTATCTTCCGCTCGCACGCTATGAACAACAGCCGGGAATCGGGCTTGCGGTGCGCAAACATGTCCTCGCCAGGCGCGGCGCAATTGCTTCGCCCACGCTGCGCAAGCCCGGCGCGGCGGTTTCTCCAGCCGACATCGCCGAAGTCGAAAGTCTCATCGCGCGCCAGACGCGACGGCTGCGGGAGATCGGGTGACCGCGCGCGCCGTCGTCTCAGCAGCGAGCGACGGCCTAGACAATCCGGATCTCGACGCCGCCTTCCGTCAGAATCGTCTGCGATCGCTCGAACGACCCGCCCCAGACCGGATCGTCGAAATCGGGCGCCGGCGCGTCCAGGCAGGCGACGCCGGCGTCGACGATCGCGCGGGCGCAATCGATGCACGGGAAGAAGGTCGTGGTGAGATGGGCGCCGGCCGTCGCCACGCCCCGTCGGGCCGCTTCGAAGATCGCGCGGCGCTCGGCATGCTCCATCCAGACGAATCGCCCGTCGCCTTGATGGCGCTCCTCGAGGTCGCGCACGCCAGCCGGGAACATGTTGCAGGCCGCGATCTCCGTTCCGTCGCGGGCGACTAGGATAGCGCCGACCCGGCGAACCCGGTTCGGGCTCAGCGAAGACGCGCGCAGAGCCATCGCCATTTTGGCGCCGGGCGTGAGCCGTTGATTCTCCACGTCGCCCTCGAGAGTTTCGCCGTCGTGGAGTTACGAGCGCGTTTGAGACAGGTCGTCTCGACGCTTTGTCAGCAGCTCGAGTTCCGCCTCTTGTTCGGCGATGCGCCGCGACATGAGGTCGTCGTCCGCGGCGCCGGAGTATGAAGCCGATTGCTCGACCAGCTCGCGGAGATTCTCCTTAAGTATTGCGATGCGCTCATCGATGTCGGCGATATTCAGCAGCGGGTCGGGCATCGGTGGATCTCCTCAGTCATGGTCTCCCGATCGGGGGATTGCCCCCGGCGAGGGCTAGCAGGCGGTCAGCCGGCGCAGAAGCGCGATGCTTGCCTCCAGCCATCATATTTATCTCTAAACCGTCTCTCGTCATTCTGACAAAGCCGGTTGGAGCACATTCGGCCGGAGGTCCTGGCGAACTCCCTCCTTGATTTTGCGGGGAATTTTTCGTCCCTTGCCTCGCTGACTGGATCTCAAACATGCCGACGATCCGTATGGTCGGGATTTCGGATAGAGCATCAACAGCCCCGTCCGCCGATGGCCCCCGCGCGACCGAGGAGATCGACACGAGCAGGCTTGGCGCGGCAGGAAGATCGGCGCGGGACGCCCGAGATGATCTGTGCCGCGAGCGCTGAGACGTCCTTTGCACTGCCGCCCGAAGCTAGCCGAGCCAAGTGACCGAAGCGCGGTGGTCTTCTTATGGCCGCCTGCAGCATGATCCCTTGAGCGGTCACGATCGCGTTACGGTCGCAGGCGACGATTGCCTGCCGAGGCGGAATGAGACAGCTTATCCAGATCCGGCCGGCGGCGAGCTCAAGCCTCCATTCACAGGAACGAAGCGATGGCTTTCAGGACCGTTCTTTTGACCGGATGTCTGTTGGGCTTCAGTCCAGTCCTCGCGGCGGAGCCGGTTCGCATCGGCGTCACCACAATACTCAGCGGACAGTACGCCGACCGCGGACAGAGCGAACAATATGGCGTGGAGCTCGCGCTTCAGCGTATCAATGAGGCCGGCGGAGCGCTGGGAAGGCCGGTGGAGGCGTTTTACGGCGACAACGCTGCGGATCCTCAAATCGGGATCGCGGTCACGAAAAGACTCATTGAGGAGCAGCATGTCCCGGTGCTCCTTGGCGCGCTGGCGACCCCGGTCACCCACGCGATCATGCCGATCGTGGCGGAGGCGAAGGTGCCTCTCGTCATCGACATTTCAGCGGGTCAGGACTTCGTTGACGCTTCCGGCGTCGGCGGCAACGACTATGCCTTCAAGACGATCCCGTCCGACCGCGACATCGCCATCGCCCTCATGGACTGGCTCAAGGCTCAGGGCGTCCACAGTGTGGCGATCGTCAGCGACGACAATCCGTTCAACCACGTCAACGCGGTCAGCCTGGAGAAGGCCGCGAGCACGGATGACATCAAAGTTGTCGGCAACGAGACGATCGCCAAGGATACCAAGGACCTTGCCCCGTTGCTCGCGCGGCTCAAGGCGCTCGCGCCGGACCGCGTCGTGACGTTGTTGAGCACTTCAACCGCGCCTTTTTTTCGCGCCTATGAGCAGTCCGGTTGGAGCGTTCCGATCACCGGACGCATCGATTATGCCGCGGCGACAGCGGCGGTGTCGCCGCAATTTCTCACTTCCGGCGGCCTGGACGGCGCCACCAGCATCACGGTGTTCAACCCCGTAATGGAAAACAACGGGGTGCAGGACTTCGTTCAGGCTTACCGCGCCAAATACGGGGTCATGCCGACCCAGCGCTCATTCTTCGCCTACGAAGCGACCAATCTCGTTGTCGACGCCATCCGTCGGGCGAATTCGGACAAGCCCGAAGACATCGAGCGCGCCCTCAAAAACACCAAGATGCCGTCGCTGCTCGGCGGAACCTATGCGATGGACGACCACAATCATCCCCACACCCCAATGCAGATCGTCGGCGTGCGAGATGGGAAGATGAGTGTCATCGCGCAGGTCGGCGGCTGAAACGAGACGTCTCTTTTGCACTTCGGCGCGCAAGTCCCGGATATCTCGCCAGGCTAAATA
>JBAUXQ010000744.1:0-2727 GCA_049584355.1 Roseiarcus sp.
CCTTCGAGGGCGACGGCCTGCATGGGCGGGGCCTGGCCGGCTACGAGCTTCTGTTCAACATCCTGTTCCGGCCGGTCCTCATGCTGATCGGGCTCTTCCTCGGCTATTTCATCTTCACCTGCATCTCATGGCTGATCCGCATGTCGTTCGGGATCGCGGCCGCCTTCGTCCTCGGCGACGGCTGGCTCGTCACCAACTGGCTCGGCCTATTTGTCCTTCTGTCGATCTTCGTTCTGTCGCATGTCGTGGCGGCGATCGCGTCCTTCCGGATGATCACGCTGATCCCGCACCACATCCCGCGCATGATCGGCTTCTCGTCGGCGAACCGGGTCGACATGGACGAGTTTTCGCAAGGGGCCGCGCTTGTCGGCACGCAGAAGGCGCTCACGACCCTTTCGGATGGCGTCAACCCGAAACGGCTTACATCCGGCGCCGGGGCAGCGTCGAATGTGGGACAGAACGGGCAAAAACTGTTAGGGTCGAGCGACAAAGGAGTGTTGGGCGGTTCTTTAATTTCGGCCGGTGCCAACTCTTCCGGAATGGATACGACGCTGCAGGCAACGACGGATATGGGCGGTGGGATGCGGGAGCCGGAGGACGAGTGATGTCCGGAGTTCTGGGGTATGCGCTCGGATATGACGCTGGTCGGTCAGATGCGGAAGTCTCTCGCCAAAGGCGCGAGATCGTCGATGAGGTTTTCTACGGCCAGCGCATCGTTCAGGTCGATCAGTCGTATCTCGATCAGCTTCATCAGCTAGTAGGGAAATTCCGCTCCAACTCGATTTACAACTTTGATAAGGGCGAGCAGTTTTACGCTGAAGCGCTTGAATGGAAAGCGGATGCGCAGCGCAATGAGGCGCGTGCAGCGGCTCTCCAGGCCCAGGTTGCTGCACACTTCAAGCCCGACTCGCCGAGCGGGCCAGCGCGCTCGATCAGGCGCAGGCGATGATTGCTCGGGAGCGGGCCCTCCATCAAACGACCCACGAAGAAAAGTGGGGCCTCAACCTCTTCCGTCTGATGGCGACTTGGCTGATCGAGGCGCATAGCGCCGGCCGAAGCGACCGACCGGAATTCGCTGAGTTGCGCGACATGGCCAAGGACGTCACCGACGCGATCCAGCGCGGCAATCCTTTCCGCGGCTACCGCGACGAGCCGGAGAAAAAAGCGCGGCTTGAAATGCTCGTGGCCGCGCTCGATCGTCCCTGAAATCCCGCGCGGTCTTCGCGCCGATCGCCTTCATGATGGCTCCGATCCCAAGGAGCCCGTCCATGAAACCCCTGTTTCCGCTCGCTCTCGCCCTCGGAGGCCTGGCCCTGACCGGCTGCGCGCAGGGCAACCTCCGCACCCCCGGCAGCTACGCCGCCCTCGCCCCTCCCCCCGTCCGAAACCCCTGGTACGATCCCTACGCCGCCTATGGCTCATCCGACGCGATCTGGCGGCCCCCCGTCTATGACCTCCAGCGAACGATCGTGAAGCCGGTCGAGCCCGCTTCGCAAGCCTCACGCCCCGACTACGAGGGGGCGGAATGGGCGACGGGGGCTGGCGGAGGATCGACGCTCCGGCCTCCCGGCACTTTCTGACGCTTCTGTCGGGCGATCGGCGGATCGGCGGCTGCTCCTGGGCCCCATACGAAAGGGCGCCCGCTCCATCGGCGCCGCTCTTCCCTCTACGAAGCTCCTCGGCCAGGGCTGCGTCAGCGCGGCCAAAAGCCGCGAGGCGCGCTGAGATATTCCATCACCGTGACCTTGCGGCGCATCCGAATCTGGTAGTTCTCGAGCCCGAACCGGAACGCCAGCAGGAAGAAGACCGCGCAGGCCGGCATGAACTGCAACGCGGTCAGCGTCGCATTGGCGGTCCAGGTCATTGTCATGAGCCGGTAGAGCCAGCCAAGAAAGAACAGCGCGCCGAGCCCGAGAAAGATCCAGGCGTGGCGAGCCGTCGACCGCTGCCGAACGATGAGCGCATCCTCGAACACTGCGCGCCGCTGGCCATGCAGAAACCCAGAGGCGTCGAGATCGAACACGCCGGTCTCATCGGCCCGCATGCGCGAGGCCCCTGCCCGTCCGCCGGCGCTGAGATCGTGGAAGTCCCGGCGGATTGCAGCCATGCTGTCGTCGATCCGGAGGAAGCGCCAGGGCGCGAATGCGGCGCGCCCGATGCGGCGAAGAACGCCAAGCGGTCGCGCCTCGCCGCCCCGATCCTCAGCGCGCCGAGACATTGTGCGCTCCCTCGACCTCGGCGATCAAAGCCTCCCAGCTCTTCGGGATGCCGTCGATCTCTCCCGCCGTCCCATCCGACTTGCGCCAGATGAGCGTCGGCGTGCCCTTGAGCCCGATCTCTTCGCCGATACGATTGTTCTTCTGCAGAAGCGCGGGCGCCTCCTGCGACGGGGGCGCCCGAAAACTCTGATGATCCCAGGCTTCCGCCATGCGGGCCGGGTCCTGGCTCAAAAGCGCTTCGGCCGCCGGCGTGCTCTGGCCGTTCGTCTCGTAGTCCAGGATCGAGATCGGAACGATCGCGAGCTGGATGCGCCTCCCCGCCACATAGGGTTTGAGCTCGTCGAAGGCGCGTACCGAGTAGCTGCAATAGGGGTCGAAGATCATCCACAACCTCGGCGCGGCCGGATCGCCATACATCCCGAAGGCCGAATGCTCGACGCCGAGCAGCGCGTCGGCCTTCGCCGTGGCTTCGAGCGTCTTCGACCCCTCCTTCTCGACCACCATGGTC
>JBAUXQ010000745.1:0-2934 GCA_049584355.1 Roseiarcus sp.
GCCGATTTCCTCGAAGCCGCCCGGCGCGCCTGCCTCCTGCTGGCCGAGCGGGAGGGCGGACAGGCGGGGAGCAATTGACGCAGGCGGCAGGGCCTCGCGATCCTTCACCGCGGCGGGCCCGGCGTCACCTCGTACCCGTCGCTGTCGGCAAGCGTAAAGCCGGCGACGACCGCCGAGGTTGTGAAGAGGCGCTCGGTCGCATGTTCGAGGCCGCCGTCCAGGAGTCCTTGCTCCTCGGGAAAGGCGCGAGCCAGTTTGAGCTCGCGGAGGGGCCGCAGCGCTTCAGGGCGGGCCCAGAACATGGTCCCGCCGTAGAAGTCGAGACGAAACTCCTGGGGGGCTACGCCCATTTTCGCCGCCAGCTCCAGCACCTTCGGGCGAGTCTTGCCCCAGGACGGCTCCAAAGGGGAGGTTTCGCTGGGGAGACGAAAGGCGCGCGGACCGATGATCCCGACGCTCGGGTCGGCCTCGAATGCTTGAACGATCGCCTCGGCGATCCCAGGGCCAGCGAGGAGATCGAACAGCGACCGTCGCCGCCACAGCGCGCCGAGATACGAGATGCGTCCGCCATCGTTCGATTTCTTGCCGTGGATCTTGCAGACGTAGCGATAGCGATCGAGCCGACCCGATTCCAGAAGGTCGAGGAAAGGCCGGACGTCGCGGCCGCGATTTTCGGTCACGACGACTTCGGCGCCCGGAAAGTCGCGGACGACCGCGTCGACCAGCCGGTCGCGTCCGGGCGCCGTGGTGACGATCAGGTCGAAAGGGATGCTCAGGCGCTTCAACACGCCGGCGATATCGGGCCAGGTGTCCTCGTAGTAGACATGCGCCACGATGGCGGCGCCTGGCGTCGAAACGGGCCGCGCCGGGGGGTCGGCGCGCTCGATCGGCGCCCAGCCCTGGAGGAGTTCGGGATGGCTTGTGACCAGTCGGCCGTCGAGGGCGACCCCGGTGTTGAACATGTGCTGATTGAAGGTGGTGAAGCGCTTTCGCTCGGGCTTGACGCCGTAGCAAAACAGCGTAAATTCATTGAATTGTAGATATTTCTTCTTCTTGAACATGAGCATGAGCCGCAGCCGGACCCATAGCGTGAGCAATAGGCCAAGCCTCTCCGGCTGGAAGTCGTCGCCTGCGATCGAGCGCATCGGTGCGCCGGTCGGGACGATGAAGTAGCCGAGGCCTTGGGAATACGGCAGGAGCACGATCTGGCTAGTGCTCGCCCCGCCAATGCGCACCTGCGAGACGTGGTTTTCGAGCGCGCCGCGGTTCGGCGTCAAGCGGGTGGCGCGCTCAAGGCTTATTCGAAATCTACTCATCGGGGTCAGCGCCGCATGCTGTAGCGAGGACGCAGGCGCCCGGCAATCTTTACGGCCCGAGCGTCGCGGTCCGCATGACCGGATGTTGGCTGGGCGAGCCTAAATGGAATGGGCGCGCGTGACCGAGCCGCGATAGACAGAGCGAAGCGAGGTTCCCCGCCGATGACCGCCAAAGCGCCCAATATCCTTATCGTCATGGCCGATCAGATGGCCCCGGCGTTCCTGCCGATCTACGGTCACGCCCTGACCCGCGCGCCAAACATGCAGGCGCTGGCGAAGAGCGGCGTCGTCTTCGACAGCGCCTATTGCAACAGTCCCCTTTGTTCGCCGTCACGCGCGTCGTTCATGTCCGGCTGTCTCCCATCGCGCACCCGCGTCTACGACAATGCGGCGGAGTTCGGAGCCGATGTCCCGACCTTCGCGCATTGCCTGAGAATCCTCGGTTATCAGACAATTCTATCAGGAAAAATGCATTTCTGCGGGCCGGATCAACTGCACGGGTTCGAAGAGCGGCTGACGACCGATATCTATCCCGCCGACTTCGGCTGGACGCCGGACTGGGACCGTCCCGAGCATCGTCCGAGCTGGTATCACAACATGAGCTCGGTCCGGCAGGCCGGCGTCTGCGTCCGCACCAACCAACTCGACTTCGACGACGAAGCCGCCTTCATGGCCGAGCGCGCGATCTTCGATATCGCGCGCTCCAGAGATCGGCGGCCGTTTCTGCTCGTGACCTCGTTCTCGCATCCGCACGATCCCTTCGCCGTGCCGCAGCGCTACTGGGACCTCTATCGCGATTCCGACATCGAGGCGCCGGCGCCGGCAATCGCGTCCGAGGCGCTCGACGCCCATTCGCGACGCCTGCGCAGCGTTTGCGCCATGGACGCCGAACCGGTGACGGAGGCGCAAGCGCGCGATGCGCGCCACGCCTATTACGGCGCCATCGCCTATATCGACGACCTGCTGGGCCGCCTGATGGCGGCGCTGCGCTCCGCCGGCCTGGCGGAGGATACGATCGTCGTCTTGACCAGCGATCATGGCGAAATGCTCGGCGACCGCGGCCTCTGGTACAAGATGAGCTTCTTTGACGGGGCCAGCCGCGTCCCGCTTGTCATCGCCAGTCCGGGCCGCTTTGCGCCGCGCCGCGTCGCCGCCAGCGTCTCGCTCGTCGATCTCATGCCGACGCTCATCGACATCTCCGGCGGGAATCGGCAATCGCTCGGAATCGCCATCGACGGACGCAGTCTCACACCCCATCTCGACGGCGGCGCCGGCCACGACGAAGCGATCGGCGAATATCTCGCGGAGGGCGCGATCGCGCCCATAGTGATGATCCGCCGCGGCGAATTCAAATTCATCCACTCGCCCGCGGATCCTGACCAACTCTACGACCTTAGCCATGATCCTGGCGAGCGCGACAATCTCGCGCAAAATCCGACATGCGCGGCGGTAGTCGCTGATTTTCGCGCCGAGGTCGGGAAGCGTTGGGACCTGGCTGCGTTGGACGCCCGCGTGCGCCAGAGCCAGCGCCGGCGCCGGCTTGTCGACGCCGCGCTCAACAAGGGCGAACACCGCTCCTGGGATTTCCAGCCTCTCCGCGACGCGTCGAAGCAATACA
>JBAUXQ010000746.1:0-13248 GCA_049584355.1 Roseiarcus sp.
CGCCCCTCATGAATGGGATGAAGGGTGTCGATGAACAGGATCACCCGCAGGAGGGGCAGCCCGGCGGCGGCGGCGCGGCCGCAGAAGCCCTCAAGCAAGAGGGTTTCCATCTTGCCTTCGAGGCCCGCCTTGGCGAGCCAGGACGCCAGCTTGGCGATCTCGGCTTCGGTCACCCCGCGATCATAGCCGCAGCCGGGCGCAAGGCCAACGCCGACATACGCCGCTTGCGTCTGTGCTTCGGGCGCCGTAACGGTCGCGCCGGCTGGCGCCGGCACTTGACGGGGTTGGGCGCTGCCTGAGCGCTGTGGTAGATTGACAAACTATATAATGTTACTGGACCTTGCGCTCAACGGAGGAACCCATGTCTCTTCGGATTAACGACACCGCTCCCGACTTCACCGCTCAAACGACGCACGGCAAGATCAACTTCCACGACTGGATCGGCGACAAGTGGGCGATCCTGTTCTCCCATCCGAAGGACTTCACCCCGGTCTGCACCACCGAGCTCGGCTACATGGCCAAGATCGAGCCCGAGTTCACAAAGCGAAACGTGAAGCTCGTCGGCTTGAGCGTCGACCCGAGCGAGTCCCATGCGCGCTGGCTCAAAGACATCGAGGAAACTCAAGGGGCGAAGGTCAATTACCCGATCATCGCCGACCACGACCTCAAGGTCTCGAAGCTCTACAACATGCTGCCGGCTGAGGAGCCCGGCACGTCCGAAGGCCGCACGGCGGCGACAAACGCAGCCGTGCGCACGGTCTATGTCATCGGGCCTGACAAGAAGATCAAGCTTCTGCTCGCCTATCCAATGACCACGGGCCGCAACTTCGACGAGATCCTGCGCGTTGTCGATTCGCTTCAGCTCACCGCCAAGCACAAGGTGGCGACGCCTGCCAACTGGAAGCACGGCGAAGACGTCATTATTTCGGGCTCGGTCAGCGACGACGACGCCAAGAAGCTGTTCCCGGCTGGATGGAAGTCGCCGAAGCCCTATATCCGGATCGTCAAGCAGCCGGTCTAAACGTTCTTCGCGGCGAGCTCCCGCGTCAATCCGCAGGGCCGGGAGATCGTGAACGTGCGAGCGCCGCTGCTTCTGGGGATTTGCCTGTCCGCGCTGGGCGCGGCGCAGGCTGGGCAGTCCGGGACATTCGAAGCCAGTATCGGCGTTCTGACAGCCGATCAAAGGGAGAGAATGATCGGCCGATCCTGGCATGAGGGCTGTCCCGTGCCGCTCGATGATCTGGTTTCTATCCGCCTTGACTACATTGGCTTTGACGGTGCGGCGCATGACGGCGTGCTTGTCGCGCACCGCAGGCTGGCCAATGAGATCGTTGGGATATTCGGCGATCTGTTCGCCGCGGGATTCAAGATCGAACGCATGCAGCCGTATGAGGATTTTCCGGTCGGGGAATATGCCGCAAGCAACGACACGGTCGGCTTCTATTGTCGTCCGGCTCAGGACGATCCCAAAGTCTTCAGCTCGCACGCCTACGGCATATCGGTCGACATCAACCCGATGACCAATCCGTACCACGATCCGAGGGGCTGGTGGCCGGCCGGTTCAGATGGGGAGCGCGACCGTTCGGCGTCGGGGCTGATCACCGCCGAGTCCGAAGCCGTCAATATCTTCATGCGGCGCGGGTGGATTTGGGGAGGCCTGCTCAACCCGCCCGACTACATGCATTTCGGCAAGATCACCGTCGGCGACGAAGGCAATCCTTTGCAGCGACCTGTTTGGGCAAGTCGGTTGGAGCCTGCGCCAAACTGACTGTAAGATCTCTGGAGAGAGGAATGCGGCGTGGGCCACTCGCTGAATTGGCTCGACGCAAGCTGATTTGGGAACGCGCTCCTTCAGGACGCGGCTTCCGGCGAAGATGAACCGGCGATCGGAGGGAGGCCTGCCCGTGGTGCAGAAGTCGGGTTTCGACCCGTTGACCCTGCCGGAAAGCAACGCGACGCTTCTGCCCGAACCTTTCCGCGCCGAGATCCAGAAGCGCTGGAACCGACGGCTCGGCGATCATCTGAAACTGACCAATTTTGGCGTCAATCTCACCCGTATCGCTCCGGGCGGCAAGTCCGCGCCGCGCCACGCGCACTCACGCCAGGATGAGTTCGTCTACGTTCTCGAGGGTAAGGTTGAGCTCGAGACCGACGCCGGGGTCGAGGCGCTGCACGCCGGCCAGTGCGCTGGTTTTCCGGCGGGGACCGGGAACGCGCATCGGTTTGTGAACCGATCGGCCGCGGACGTGATTCTGCTTGTCGTCGGCGACCGCACAGCGGGCGACGAGGTCAGCTATCCGGACATTGATCTGCATGGCCGCCCAGGCGCGGACAGCAGATATGCTTTCGCACGCAAAGACGGAACGCCTTACTGATCCGAACAGACGTGAGCGGACGATGATCATTCGCGAGTGGCGCGGACGCGCAAGCCTAGCAAATGCCGAGGCCTACCCGGCCCATTTTCGCCGCAACGTTCTGCCGGAGATTGCGCGTCTTCCGGGGTTTGCGGGCGCCGAGCTCTGCAAACGGCGGAGCGGTGACACGATCGAGTTTCTGGTGCTGACCCGCTGGCGGGATTTCGGCGCCATCGAGGGGTTCGCGGGGCGCGAGATCGACAAGGCGGTGGTTGAGCCCGGCGCGATCGCTGCGCTCATCGATTTCGATGCGCGCGTCCAGCATTACGAAGTGATCGAAGATGACGATTTGCCCTGTCGCAGCGCCGGCCCGGCCGGCTAGACGAAAAGCCCTTGACCAGATAGGCAATTGCTGAGGCATTCGAACCCACGCGGCCAAAGGGAGGCTGCCGATGATCTTCCGGCAATTGTTCGACAGCGTCTCGAGCACCTATAGCTACGTGCTCGCGAGCCGCCGCGGCGGCGAAGCGCTCATCATCGACCCGGTGCTCGAGAAGGTCGACCGCTATCTGAAGCTGATGGAGGAGCTCGATCTCAGGCTGGTGAAGGCGGTCGACACCCATCTGCACGCCGACCACATCACTGGCCTCGGCGCGCTGCGCGACCGCACGCGCTGCGTGACGGTGATGGGCGAAGAGAGCAATGTCGACGTGGTGTCGATGCGGATCGCAGACGGCGACCAACTCACGGTCGAGGGCTTGAGCCTCGACGTGCTGTACACTCCCGGCCACACCGACGATTCCTACAGCTTCCATTTCGGCGACCGCGTCTTTACCGGCGACACGCTGCTTATCCGCGGCACCGGCCGCACCGACTTCCAGAACGGCGATTCCCGCGCCCAGTACGAGAGCCTGCAACGGCTGCTGCGGCTCCCCGAGGAGACGCTGGTCTTTCCCGCCCACGACTACAAGGGCGACACCGTCAGCACCATCGGCGAGGAGAAGCGCTTCAATCCGCGGCTGAGAGTCCGCGACGCCGATGAATATGCCGCGCTGATGGCGAGCCTAAACCTGCCGAACCCGAAGATGATGGATGTCGCGGTGCCGGCCAACATCCATCAGGGGCTGCATCAGCAGGACGTCGCGCGCAAGGGTTGGGCCTTTTCGGCCGCCGAGGCGAAAGGGCTTCTCGGCCGGCCGGATGTGGCGCTGATTGATCTGCGCGAGAGGTCGGAACGCGAGCGGACGGGCGCCATTCCGGGGTCGCTGCACGCCCCTTACGCCGAGCTCATGGACAACATCGGCGATGGCGGCCTCATTCACGAGCTGGCGCAATCGGGCAAGACGATCGTCTTCTACTGCGCGTTCGGCGAACGCTCGGCGATGGCGGTGCAGGCCGCCCAGGATCAGGGCCTCGCCGCGGCGCGGCACATCGAGGGCGGCATGTCGGCCTGGACGAAGGCCGGCGGCGCGACACGTTGACCGCGCCTGAGGCCTGAGCGTAGCCTTCGCTCAACGCCTTCGCGTGAGACAAGGCGTGTCCCGGGAGGCCGCGATGCCCAAGGTCAAGGTCAACGACATCACAATCAATTATGAGCAGCAGGGTTCGGGCGAGCCGCTGGTGCTCATCCCCTATCTCGCCGCCGACAACGCCTGTTATGCGTTCCAGGTCGCCGACTACGCCAAGCGTTTCACCTGCATTTCGCTCGATCCGCGCGGGGCGGGCGAGACCGACAAGCCGGACGGGACCTATTCGACCGAATTGTTGGCCGACGATGTCGCCGGCTTCATGCAGGCGATCGGCGTCGAGCGGGCGCATGTGAGCGGCGTGTCGCTGGGCGCCGCCATCGGGCTGTGGCTCGCGAGCAAATATCCCCAGCGGGTCAAGACGCTCTCGCTCCACTCCGCGTGGCCGAAGACCGACCCTTTCCTCAAGGTGATCGTCGGAGGCTGGCAGACCATCGCCAAGGGTCTCGGCAGCGTCCAGGAGATGGTCGTCCAGGGGATCCTGCCGTTCTGCCTGACGCCGGAGCTCTACGCCGCCAAACCCGAATACGTCGACCAGCTCGCCGCCTTCGTCCGCAGCCGGCCGAAGCAGCCGCTCGACGCCTTCCTTCGCCAGTCGAACGCGGTTATCGCCCACGATGCGCTCGGCCAGCTCGGCAAGATCTCGGCGCCGACTCAGATCACATTCGGCCGCCACGACATCGTGACCTCGACCCGCTTCGCCGAGCCGCTTCATGCCGGCATCAAGAAGAGCGAGGTCCACGTGTTCGAGGATTGCGCCCACGCTGCGATCTACGAAAACGTCGCCGCGTTCAACGAAAAGACGCTCGCGTTCCTCAACCGGCACGCGGGCTAAGGGCCGCGGTCAACCGCGCTCCCATAGGGGCGCCTGCTGGTGAAATCAAAAGCGCCATCAGTCACGTACGCAATGCCGCGTTTGGGTCTGGCGAAGATCATGCTCCGGCGCCGCGCCGACTACCCAACGCGCGCGGCTCATGTCACCGCGTTGGCGCGCAGTTCGTCGACCAGGACCCGCTTGTTCTCCGAATAGTCGACCGGCGTCACGATGAGATGGACGCCGCCGGCGGCGAATGCGGCTTCGAGCGCGGGCGCGAGTCCGTCGGCGGTTTCGACCCGGCTCCCCTTCGCGCCGTAGGCCTTCGCATAGGCGACGAAGTCGGGATCGTCGAAGGTCATGCCGAAATCGGGGAAGCCGTCGGTCGCCTGCTTCCAGCGGATCATGCCGTAGGCGTGGTCTTGAAGCACCAGCACGACGAGATTGAGCTTGAGGCGCACCGCCGTCTCCATCTCCTGCGAGTTCATCATGAAGCCGCCGTCGCCGCAGACGGCGAGCACTCGGCGGCCCGGATTGAGGCAAGCGGCCATGATCGCCGAGGGGAGCCCTGCGCCCATGGTGGCGAGCGCGTTGTCGAGCAGGAGCGTGTTGGCGACATGGGTGCGGTAGTTGCGGGCGAACCAGATCTTGTACATGCCGTTGTCGAGGCAGACGACGCCGTCTTCCGGCACGGCCTCGCGCACGTCGTGGACGATCCGCTGCGGCGTCGGGGGGTAGCGGCTTTCTTCCGCCCGGTCGGCGATATGCGCGAGGATGTCGCCGCCCAAGCCGAGCAGCGCCTGCGCCCGCGGCAGCTTATGTTCGAGCCGGTCGGCGAGGAGGGTGAGGCTCGGGCCGACATCGCCGATGAGCTCGGCCTGCGGAAAAAACACCTCCTCGACAGTCGCCGGGAGATAGCCGACATGCAGCACCGTCGGTCCGTCCGGCCCCATGAAGAACGGCGGCTTCTCAACCGTGTCGTGGCCGATCGAGATGATGAGATCGGCCCGATCGATCGCCCTATGCACGTAATCGCGCTCCGACAGCGCCGCGGTGCCCATGTAGAGCCCTGACCCGCCGGTCACCGCGCCTTTGCCCATCTGGGTATTGAAGAACGGGATCTGCACCCGTTGCACGAACGCCGACAGCGCCTCGGCGAGGCGCGGCCGGCTTGCGGCGGCGCCCAGCATGATCAGCGGCCGCTCGGCGTCGAGGATGAGCTGCGCGGCCCGGTCGAGCGCCGCGCGCGGAGCGATCGGCAACTCGATCGGATGAGGCGGGACCGGAGCCATGTCCGGCCCCGGCTCGTGGGCGATGTCCTCCGGAAGTTCGAGATGAACCGGGCCCGGCCGCTCCTGCTGCGCGACCCGGAACGCTTCGCGCACCAGCGAGGGAATGGTCGCCGGACTGACGATCTGGCGGGCCATCTTGGTCAGCGGCGTCATGGTCGAGACAATGTCGACGACCTGAAAGCGCGCCTGCTTGCGGCTCAAGATTCCCTTCTGGCCGGTGATCATCACCATCGGCATGGCGCCGAGGAGCGCATAAGCGGCGCCGGTGGTCAGATTGAGCGCTCCGGGGCCCAGAGTTGCGAGGCAGACCCCGGCCCTGCCGGTCAGGCGCCCATGTGTCGCCGCCATGAACGCGGCCGCCTGCTCGTGGCGGGTCAGCACCAGCTTGATGCTGGACTTGCGCAAAGCTTCGACGACGTCGAGATTCTCCTCGCCCGGAATCCCGAAGATCTGCTCAACGCCCTCGTTCTCGAGCGCGGAAACGATGACTTCGGCGCCATTCATCGGACGCCCTCCTGGCGCTCGTATTAAGGATGCTCACGCTCGCGCATTCCGGCTGCGCCGGCAACCCGTTTCGCAGCAACACGGACTGCGCACTATTCCTCGCCCGCTGCGCTCAGCTGAATTTTGATGCGACAGGCGTCACTTGCGGGCAAAGGGATTAAACCGTCTTGCGCGCGCTTGCCGCAGTTCGCTTTCCAATCCGTGGGCCCAGCGCGCCCGCTCATCAGCTGTCGCCGCTTCGAGATAGCACCGCGCGGACTCCAACCCGAGCGTCTCGAACAAAGGGCCGAAGCGATCGTTGCGGACCAAGGCGATGTTCTCCGGCACTGGGCGCCACAGCCATTCGACGAGCGTCTCGAGGCCGACAGCGCGCGGCGGCCCGAATTCGGCGAGAAAGGCCCAATTCCGACCCGGCAATGCGATCACATTGAACCCGGCGCGTTCGAACATCATTCGAGCGCCGGCGATCGACCACACAACCAGATGGCCAAAGTGGTGAGGGCTCAAATAGCCGGGATTGGCCGCTTCGACGAACGACGGCTGGGCGGTGTTGAAAAAATAGAGCGCGCCCGGGCTCGACTTTCCCGCGAGTTGCCGAAGCAGACTGGCTAGAATGGTCGGAGTCAAATGCTCTATGACCTCGATGCAGACCCCGGCGTCGAACGGACCATCGAGATCGGCAATGGAGCCGACATGATAATTCGGGCTGCGACTGCGTTCCGGTGGAGGAGGCGGGAAGCGTTCGACCCCATGCACTCTTTCGGCCAGGCTGGGAACCAGTTCAGCCAGGGCGTCCAACAGGAATCCAGGGCCGCTGCCGATGTCCAATCCGCGTCTAAACGGGATGCGCGCCATTCGCAGCGTTTCGGCCATCCGTACGACACCTGCGCCGAAGGACCGCTCGCGCGCTGCGGAGATCTCATGCCCCCAATAAAAGTCGCGATAGTTCTCGACCGCGCCCGCGTCGACGGCCGTCAAGAAATCAGGGTGGGCAAAAAATGATTCGCACTCGAGGCATCTGAAGTACGCAACGGTCTCGACGTGGCGCAGGAGACTGGCCTCATGCAGACAAATCGGGCACTGCATATCAGGCTTCCATCGAGCGGTTCCATTGTGGAATATAGCGTAAGTACTCGCGAGCCACAATATGGACACCCTCGTTGGTAGCTCGCGGGCAATTGCTACTCGGCAAGATCCAATTCGGCGAATAGGGTCAGCTTAGGCAAACATTCGCGGCGTTACCCCAGGCAAGCTCAATGTTGATTTTGAGTTCGACCGCTTGGAGCCGTCGGTCTTCCGGCGGAACCGGCCCCGGATCGCGAAAGGCTCCCAGCCTCGCAAGGCGCATCTTGACAAATTTTCGCTTTTTGCCAATGAACCAGCGTGCTGCCCCAAATTTATCACGACCCGATTCGTATTGAGTCGTTCCGGTCAGCCAAAGGCGCAAGGAATAGGCTGAATCCGATCAGTAGAACGGCCGCCTTGGTGTTGTCGACACTAAGGACGATGGTCCTTGCGCCGAAGTCCAATAACACCCGCGTGGCAGGCGCAATCTTCGTGACCTCGCGCGACGAGCCTCGAATCAGGGCCCACTTTCGCCGTCTCCAGGAGCAGACCGAGGGTTTGCTGGACCTCAGCTACATCGTCAACCGGAGCGACCTTCCCGAGCCGGAATGTAGTCTTTCCTATACCTCACCGAAAAAAATCATGCCGCGGCGAACGCAGCGCATGCTGGAAAACGGCGGGATATACGGTGGCTTTGTCGATGTTTTATTCGTGCCTCTCGCCTTGGCCCTGAAAAACGAATTCGTCTGGATCATCGAATACGACGTCGATTTCAGCGGTGATTGGCGGGATTTTTTCACCCAATTCGAGACTGATCGAACAGATGTCCTGACTACGTCATTAATAACGCGAGCCAAGTCGCTCGATTGGGTTCATTGGGAGACAGCAAGACCGTCGCCAGAAGTCCCACAGTCCCAGCATCTACGCTCGTTTAATCCGATCATACGGCTGTCGCGGCGTTTTCTAAAGGCTTATGTGCGAGAAACAGCCGATCGCGATTGGCCTGGTCATAGCGAATATACCATACCCACGATTGCCGCCTGGCGCGGATACACGATTGCCGACATCGGAGGGAAGGGAGAATTTTGCCCCACATGTCGCCGTGGCCGCAATTACGCCAACTCGCCGGAAGACCCGTATTCCCTCAGCCCGGGCACATTCGTATATCTACCGCATCGCTACGTTTATTTCAATGACAACAGTGCTGATTTTCCTCAACCGGACATGCTGTACCATCCGGTGAAGGGTTAGCAGCCCCGGAATTGGTTTCTCAGCGGTCGCGCCGCGCCCTATTCCTCGCCGGTCGATTTCGTCTATCGTCGCGCGACCCGCAGCGCCTACCCGAGGATGACGTTTGGCCCGCACCGTCGCCGACCAGATGGTCGAGATTCTCGCCGCCGCCGGCGTCAAGCGCATCTACGGCGTCGTCGGCGACAGCCTCAACGGCTTCACCGACGCGTTGCGCCGCGCCGGCGGCGCCGAATGGCTGCATGTCCGCCACGAGGAGGTCGGCGCCTTCGCCGCCGGCGCCGACGCCCATGTCACGGGCGGGCTTGCGGTCTGCGCCGGCAGCTGCGGCCCCGGCAACCTGCATCTCATCAACGGCCTCTTCGACTGCCATCGCTCGCGCCTTCCCGTCGTCGCCATCGCCGCCCAGATCCCCTCGCCGGAGATCGGCTCCGGCTATTTCCAGGAGACCCATCCCGAGCAATTGTTCAAGGAATGCTCGAGCTATTGCGAGCTCGTCTCGACTCCGGCGCAGATGCCGCGCGTGCTCGAGACCGCGGTGCGCCGCGCGATCCTCGAACGGTGTGTCTGCGTCGTCGTCATCCCGGGCGACGTCATGCTGAAGGCCGCCGAGGCCGCGCCGGCGCCGAAGCCGTTTGGGTTGGCGCCGGCGCAGCCGGTCATCGTTCCGCCCGACTCGGCGCTCGACCGGCTGGCTGAATTCCTCAACCGGGCCCAGCGGGTCACCCTGCTCTGCGGCAGCGGCTGCGCCGGCGCGCATGACGAATTGATGCGGTTCGCGGAGGCCGTGAAGGCGCCGACCGTCCACGCCATGCGCGGCAAGGAGCATGTCGAGTGGGACAATCCCAATGACGTCGGGATGACCGGCCTGATCGGCTTTGCGTCCGGCTATTACGCCATGGAGTCGTGCGACGCGCTCCTGATGCTGGGGACTGATTTCCCTTACCGGCAATTCTATCCCAAGGACGCCCGCATCGCCCAGATTGACTTGAGACCAGAGGCGATCGGCCGCCGGGCGCCGGTCGAGCTCGGCCTCGTCGGCCAGATCGCGCCGACGCTCCGCGCCCTCATGCCGCGGCTCAAGGCCAAGAGCGACCGCAAGCATCTCGACGCGGCGCTGAAAGATTACGCCAGCGCCCGGAAGGGCCTCGACGAGCTCGCGACCGGACGCCCGGGCGGCGTCCTGCACCCGCAGCACGTCGCGCGCGTGATCAGCGAGAAGGCGGCTGACGACGCGATTTTCACCTGCGACGTCGGCCTGCCGACCGTGTGGGCGGCGCGCTATCTCAAGATGAACGGCAAGCGCCGGCTCATCGGCTCGTTCTGGCACGGGTCGATGGCCAACGCCATGCCGCAAGCGATCGGCGCCCAGGCGGCGGCGCCCGGACGGCAGGTGATCTCGCTCTCCGGCGACGGCGGCTTCGCCATGCTGATGGGCGATCTCCTGAGCCTCACCCAGCTCAAGGCGCCGGTCAAAGTCGTCGTGTTCAACAACGGCGCGCTCGGGTTCGTCGAGCTCGAGCAGAAATCGACCGGCTTCCTCCCGACCGGCACCGATCTCGTCAATCCGAACTTCGCCGCGATGGCCGAAGCCGTCGGCATCAAGGGCGTCCGCATCGAGGATCCGAAGGACGTCGAGGCGCGAATCGCCGACGCGCTCGCCCATCCCGGCCCGGTGGTCGTCGATGCGGTGGTCAATCGCCAGGAGCTCGCGATGCCGCCGGCGATCACCGCCGAAATGGCCAAGGGATTCTCGCTCTACATGATGAAGGCGATCCTGAGCGGCCGCAGCGACGAGATCGTCGATCTCGCGCGCACGAATTTGCGAAGGTAGGCGTCCCAATGCGTCGACCTCATCCTGAGGCGGCCCTGCGTAGGCAAGTCTCTCGACCGATGCTCCAGCTGCCGCCACCGTGGCCGGCCGCACTGCTCAATAGATATGGATTCCGCAATGAGCGCTGTCATCACCCACGAGGATATCGCGACCGGATTGTCCTATGACGATCTGGTCACCGCCTTCGAGCGCGAGCTCGGCCGCTGGGAGCCGGCGAGCGGGGTCGCCCTGGCGGAACGAAGGGCGCCGTGGAGCGAAATCGAGAGGGAGGTCGATCGCATGGCGGGCCAGCACGGCCTGATGATATTCTATCGCGCCGACCAAGGCGCCATCACCTCGTTGTCCGGGCGGACGAAGCGATGCTCGCTCTACCTCGTCGGCAATCCGGTCATCGCCAATGAGATCATCGACATCGACTTGCACGCCGGCTTTTATGTGCCGTTTCGCGTCTGTCTCTATGATTCCGGCGCGCCGGAAGGCGCCAGCATCGCCTTCGATCGCCCGTCCTCATTTCTCGCGCTGCTGGGGCGGCCGGAACTCGATGCGATCGGCGCATTGCTGGACCAAAAAATCGACGCCGTCGTCGCCGCATTGCGCGCCTCTCGCGGATGATGAAGAGCGGGGAATAGAGCGGGTCGCGCGCTTCCATCGACCCCCGTCGAACTAACCCTGCCTCGCGACTCGACCAGGTTGCGCGCCCACATGCGCGGCCCGATCCTCGGCCTCGGCGATGAAGGCGGAGACCGCCCGCCCGATCGCTTCCGGATGGTCTTCCTGCAAGAAGTGCACGCCCGCGCCAAGCCTGACCAGCCTGCAATCCTTAAGCTTGCCGGCGAACTCTTCCGCAAAGGCGGGCGACACCAGCGCGCCCGGTTCGGCGGCGAACAAGAGCTTCGGATAGATTGAGGCGGCGAGCGCCGCATGCGCCTTGCCGAGCGTGGCGACGACATCGGCGGGCTCGCCGGCGATCGGCAGCTCGTTGGGAAACCGCCACGTCGGCAGGCGCGACCGCGGCGTCAAGAATGGGGCGCGGTACACCGCCATCTCTTCGTCGGAGAGCTTGCGCAGCATTCCGCCCGGCAGCACCCGCTCGACGAAGACATTGCCGTCGAGGATCAGTCTCTCGCCCTCGCCGGGCGTGCGGAACTTGCGGAAGATCTCGCGCCCCTTCGAGCCTCTGACGAACTCCTCCCAGGTCGGGACCGGCCGGATGAACTCCATGAACGCCAGACCCCGAACGAAATCCGGCCGCCGCGCCGCGAGGTCGAAGGCGAGCGCCGTTCCCCAATCCTGGGCGACGAGATAGGCCGAGCCGATCCCCGCCGCGGCGATGAAGGCGTCGAGATAGCGCGCGTGATCCTCGAACCGATAGGCGATGTCCGGCTTGCCCGACTGCCCGAAGCCGATCAGGTCCGGGACGACGCAATGGGCAACCTCGGCGACGAGGGGAATGATGTTGCGCCAGATATAGGAGGAGGTCGGATTGCCGTGCAGGAAGAGCGCGACCGGTTTGTCCCGGCCGCCGGCCTCCCGATAGGCGATCTCAGAATCGAGGACGGAGAGTTTAGGCAGGCTGATGTCGTTCATTTCGACAGGTCCCTGAACGTCGTGGCGAACGCGATGCGCTTGAATCGCTCGAGCGGTTCGCCGTTGCGCTCGACCTTCATCCTGAGGATCGCGCCCTCCCAGGAGGAGAGCAGGAACTCGGCGAGCTCCTCGGGCGCGAAGGCGCCGTCGATCTCGCCCATGGCTTGGCCTTCGGCGATGCAGGCGGCGAACGGCGCACGCCATTCGGCGAAAATCTCGGCAAGCCGGGCGCGCAGCGTCTCGCTCTGGGCCGCGGCCTCGAGGCTGAAATCGCCGATCAGGCAGCCGCGGCTGAACTCGTCCCCGGCGAGCCGGCGGGTGATGATGTCGAGATAGCGCCGGAGCCGCTCCCGGGGGCTCAAACCGCCGTCGTCGAGCGCCTCGGCGACAAGCCGTTTCAATTGGGTGAAATAAAGGTCCAGCACCTCGCGCGCGAATTCCTCCTTCGAGCGGAAATGGTTGGTGAAGGAGCCCTGCGGCGCCGGCGCTTCGGCGACGATGTCGCGCACGCCCGCTCCGGCATAGCCCTTGCGGACCATGACCTTGAGGCCGGCATCGAGGATGCTGTCGCGCAGGGAGGGTTTGGCCACGGCGAATTAATACGTACGTACATATTGAACGTCAAGCGGTGATTGGCGTCCTTGCCGATCGAGCGTCGAGCCCCGCGCGTCGTTCTGAATTCCCCGCGGTCAACAGCTAGGGCGCTGCTTTTGGGTTTACGCGGGAACCGGCCCGCCGCGTCTCCTTGTAACTCCCCCCTGTGGGCTACGACATTCACACATCTTTTGGCGCTTGCGCGCGGTCGATTGACCTGAATCCATACAGCGATGGCGGTGATTCGCGCTTGGGAGGCGGGGATGGAGCTGACGCTAGGGGCGTTCGGGGACGAACGCCTGGAAAAAGATCCTATGCGGGTGGACGGCGGCCTGACTTGGTAGGCTGAGCTTCCACACCAGCATGGAGGCAACCGATGCAGTCTGCCACCTCCGCGACCGCTGTCGCGACCACCGCCCGCGCAAATGAT
>JBAUXQ010000747.1:0-3183 GCA_049584355.1 Roseiarcus sp.
GAACGAGGATTTCGCCGCCGCGGTCATCGGCGCGGAATTGCCAGAACCGCGCCGCGAGGTGGTGGCGGCGATCGCCGACGGCGTCGGTGGCGCCAAGGGCGGACGCGTCGCCGCCGAGCTCGCCGTGCGCGGTTTTCTCGACGGCTTCTGGGACTTGCCGGAGACCATGGAAGTGCGCCGCGCCGGGGCGCGCGTTATCGGCGCGCTCAACGCGTGGATCAATGCGCTCGGCCGCCAGGACCCCAAGCTCAAGGGGATGGCGTGCACCTTCACTGCGCTGGTGCTGCGCGGCCGGGTCGCCCACCTCCTGCACATCGGCGATACCCGCGCCTATCGGCTGAGGCGCGACCGTCTCGCTTGTCTTACTGAGGATCATTCCCGTGACGGCGGCCCCGGCAACTCGCGCGTGCTGACGCGCGCGCTTGGCGCCGAGCGCGAAGCGCGCCTCGACTATGCGTCGCAGCCGGTCGCGCTGCACGACCGGTTTCTCCTGTGCAGCGACGGCGTGCATGGCGTCATGACCGACGATCGCATCGCCGAGCTTTTGCGCGAGCGCTCCGCTCCCGACGACACCGCCAAAGCGCTGGTCGCCGCCGCGCTCGATGCCGGCAGCGCCGACAATTGCACCGCGCTGGTCCTCGATGTGGTCGCGCTGCCGACCGCCGCTTCGGCCGACGTCGGCGGCGCGATCATGCAGCTGCCGCTGATCCCGACGCCGGCGGTCGGCGAGACGATCGACGGCTTTGCGCTGAAAGCGCTCATCTCCGACGGGCGCTACAGCCGCATTTTCGGAGCCCAGGACGAAGTCGAGGGCGGGGAAGCAGCGCTTAAGTTCCCGAAGCCCCAAGTCGCCGCGGTCGCAACCCACCATGCGGCGTTCGTGCGCGAGGCGTGGGTCGGGGCGCATGTGCACAGCCCGTGGGTGGCGCAGATCCTCGAGGCGCCGCCGGGGCGGCAGAGCTGCCTCTATACGGTCATGCCGCTCTATGAGGGCGAGCTTCTGGAGACGCGTCTTTCGCGCCGTCCGGCGATGGGGCTGGAAGAGGGGCGCGCGATCGCCATCGGGCTCGCCCGAGGCGTCGCCGCCCTGCATCGCGCCGGCGTCATCCATCGCGACATCAAGCCCGACAATGTCATTCTCGAAGGGGGAGGGAAGCTGAAGCTCCTTGATCTTGGCGTCGTGCGCGTGCCCGGATGGGAGGATTTCCCGCCGGAGGATATTCCCGGCACGCCGGCCTATATGGCGCCGGAAATGTTCAAGGGCGAAGCGGGCGACGAGGCGACCGACATCTATGCGCTTGGCGTCACCATGTTCCGCGCCTTCACCGGCGAATACCCTTATGGCAATGTGGACGCGGTGAGCCCGCCCCGGCGCGACCGGCCGAAGGATCTCACCGCCTTGCGCCCCGACCTGCCCGCGTGGCTGGGCGCCGTTCTCGAGCGGGCGATCGCCGCCGAACCTTCCCAACGCTATCGCGACGCGATGGAATTCGCCGCCGAGATGGAGGAGGGCCCGACTCGCGCGCCGGTCCCGGCGCGCCGCCCGCAGACTCTCCTCGAACGCGCCCCGGTCCGGTTCTGGCAGGGCGTGGCGGCGCTGCTGGCGCTGGCGCTGCTGGCGTCGCTTCTGCTGCGGCGGTAAGGCCAAAGCCATGGGCTGGCCACACGCGATCGTTCTCGCGCCAACTGGACAAAAGAACGCGTCGCTGCCATCGTCCGCGCCAATCAATCCCTCCCAAGGAGACGCCTGCCGATGACGACCGTCACTGCCGCTAAGCCCTCCGACGCGCCGCGCGCGGCGGATGTTCCCAACGATCTGGAGGCGTTCTGGCTGCCGTTCACGCCCAATCGGGCGTTCAAGAAGAAGCCGCGCCTCATCTCGCGCTCCAAGGACATGCATTATTACACCCCCGAGGGCCGGGCGATCCTCGACGCTTCGGCGGGCCTCTGGTGCTGTAACGCCGGACACAACCGGGCGCCGATCGTGGCCGCGATCCAGCGCCAGGCGGGCGAGCTCGACTTCACGCCCACCTTCCAGTTTGCCCATCCGCTGGCCTTCCAGCTCGCCTCGCGCCTGGCCGAGCTCGCGCCGGGCGACCTCGATCATGTGTTCTTCTGCAATTCCGGCTCCGAGGCCGTCGACACCGCGCTCAAGATCGCGCTCGCCTATCACAACGTGCGCGGACATGGGCAGCGCCAGCGCCTGATCGGCCGCGAGCGCGGCTATCACGGCGTCGGTTTCGGCGGCATCTCGGTCGGGGGCATGGTCAACAACCGCAAGTTCTTCGGTTCCCTGCTCGCTGGCGTCGATCATCTGCCGGCGACCTATAACCGCGAGCATCAGGCGTTCACCAAGGGCGAACCGGAATGGGGCGGCCATCTCGCCGACGCGCTCGAGAGCATCGTCGCCCTGCACGATTCCTCGACCATCGCCGCGGTGATCGTCGAGCCAATGGCGGGCTCGACCGGCGTCTTGCCCGCGCCCAAGGGCTATCTCAAGCGCCTGCGCGAGATCTGCGACAAATACGGCATCCTGCTGATTTTCGACGAGGTCATCACCGGGTTCGGGCGCCTCGGCGCGCCGTTCGCCGCGGAGCGCTACGGGGTCATTCCCGATATGATCACTTTCGCCAAGGGCGTGACTTCCGGCACGGTGCCGATGGGCGGCGTGATCGTGCGTAAAGCCGTGTACGACGCCTTCATGCATGGGCCGGAGCATGCGATCGAGCTCTTCCACGGCTACACCTATTCCGGCCATCCGCTCGCTTGCGCGGCGGCGCTGGCGACGATCGACCTCTATCGCGACGAGCGCCTGTTCGAGCGCTCGAAGGCGCTCGAGCCCAAGTGGGCGGACGCAATCATGACCCTCAAGGGCCTGCCGAACGTGGTCGACATCCGCTGCGTCGGCCTGACGGGGGCGATCGACCTGGCGCCGATCCCCGGCAGCCCCGGCTTACGCGGCTACCGCGCGCTCGACCACTCGTTCTTCGAGGCGGGCGTCATGCTGCGCCCGTCCGGCGACACGATCGAGCTGACCCCGCCGCTCATCGTCAGCGAGAATGAGATCGGCGAGATCATGGAGAAGGTCGGCGCGTCGATCAAAGCGGCGGATTAGGGCCCTCATCCGGCCCTTCGGGCCACCTTCTCCCGCGAGCGGGAGAAGGGGCGCGTCCCCTCTCCCGT
>JBAUXQ010000748.1:0-6702 GCA_049584355.1 Roseiarcus sp.
GGGCTTCACCCCGCGACCGGGGGAAGCGGCGCGGAGCTGTGCTCCGGCGACATGCTGCTCGAGGCGCTGGTCGCCTGCGCCGGCGTGACGCTGAAAGCGGTCGCGACGTCGATGGGCGTCACTCTGCGCTCCGGCGAGGTCACAGCTGAAGGCGATCTCGACTTTCGCGGCACGCTCGGCGTCGCGAAGGACGCGCCGGTCGGCTTCGCCGACATCCGGCTCAACTTCGAGCTCGACACCGACGCGCCGCAGGACCAGCTCGACACGCTCATGAAGCTCACCGAGCGCTATTGTGTGGTGCTGCAGACGCTCAGGCATTCGCCGAAGATTGAAGCGAGGCTGGTGCGGGCGGCGTAGGCCCTCACCCCAGCCCTCTCCCGCGTAGCCCGTCGAGAGACGGGCGTCTGTCGACGCCCTATGCGGGAGAGGGGGCGCCCTTCTCCCGCTTGCGGGAGAAGGTGGCCCGCAGGGCCGGATGAGGGCCCTTCACCGGTCACCGGATCGGGATCTCGATCAGCGATGGGCCGGCGCGGCCCAACGCCTTGTGAACCGCGGCGCCGATCGCGTGCCGATCGTCGGCGCGCGCCGCCGGCACGCCCATCGAGGCCGCGAGCGCCTGAAAGTCGATCGCCGGATCGGCGACCTCCATGCCCACGAACCGGCCGGCGACGGCGTTGGCGTAGCCGAGCTGCCTCGCCACGTTCTGCAACACGCCGTAGCGGCGATTGTTGAACACGAGGAAGATGACCCTCGCGCGGTAGCGCGCGGCGCTCCACAGCGCCTGCGGCGAATACATCGCCCCGCCATCGCCGACGAACGAGGCGACCCAACCGCGGGTCGCGAGCGCCGCCCCGACCGCCGCCGGCATGCTGCAGCCGAGCACGCCGCCGCGGGCGAAGAAGTACCGGCCGGGCTGGGTGGTCAGCAGATCCTGGACGCGGCCGAAGGTCGCCGCGGAATCGTTGGCGATCAGCGCGTCTTGCGGCAGCGCGTCGAGCGCCGCCAGCACTGCCGCGTCGGGGGTCAGCGGCGGGTTGGCGCTTTCGGCCAGAATATCGAGCCGCGTCGCTTGCCTGGCCTCGCGCGTATGCGCCGCGCGCGCGGCGAGCCGCGCCGCGACCTTGTCCTGGTCGACGAGCCGTCCGAGAACTCCCGCCGCCGCGGCGAGGGTCAGTCCGATGTCGCCGAGGAGAGCCATGTGGGCGGGCTGTTCGCGCCCGAACGCCTCCGGGTTGTCGGCGATATGCAGGACGGCGACGCCCTCGGGCACCGGCTCGGCGTCGTGATAGGCGTAGGCCACAAACGCGCGTCCGCCGACGAGGACAATCGCTTGCGACGTCTTGAAGTGGGCGCGCATCTCGGCGAAATCGGGCTTCAGCACCCCCGCCCAGCATGGATGCGCAGAGGGAAAGGCGGTGCGGGAAGTCAGTTGGGTTCCCCAGACCGGGTAGCCGCCGGCCTCGGCGAAGGCGACCAATCCGGCGCTGACCGCTGGCGGCAGATCGTCGCCGAGCAGAACGACGACCCGGTCCGGATCGAGACCGGCGAGCGCCTCCGCGAGGTGGGCCGCGTCGGGCGAGGGACCGAGACGCGGCGGCGCAGACGCCCGCGGCGTTTGATGGCTCACCTCCTGGTCGAGGATGTCCATCGGCAGCGACAGGAAGACCGGCCCGCTCGGCGGCGTGCGGCAAACCGCAAACGCGCGGCGCAAGGCCTGGCCGACATCCTCGCCGCGCCTGAGCTCCCTCGCCCATTTGGTCACCGGCTCGGCGAGGGCGACGAGATCGCCGGAGAGCCACGGCTCGGTCATGAGATGCCGTGTGTCCTGCTGGCCGGCGGTGACGACGAGCGGCGTCTCGCTCGCCTTGGAGGCGACCAGCACGCCCATGGCGTTGCCCAAGCCCCCCATCGCGTGCAGGTTGACGAACGCGGCGCGGCCCGAGGCGAGGGCCCAGCCGTCGGCCATGCCGACCGCCGTCGCCTCCTGCAGGCCGAGGATGTAGCGGATGTCCGGCGCGTCGACGAGCGCGTCCATGAGCGGCATTTCGGTCGAGCCGGGATTGCCGAAGACATGAGTCACCCCCTCATCGCGCAAGATGTCGAGCAGAACGTCACGCGCGCGTCGGGTCATGAAGTCTCGCTCCCCTTATCTTCCTGCGCGGTCCACCTCGGAGCGCGCGACGGCGCGCGCCTGTTCGCCCCAACCAAAAATCTCGCGAACTGCATCGAGGAGCCCATAGCGGATCAGATGTGGGGGCTCTGCGTCAGGGAGCGAAGCACGCCAGCGCTCAAAGAGCATGTTCTCCTTGGTGCGCATTGATGTCCAAGCCTTACGCAAGATCTTTACGCGTGCGCTTCGCCGACAACGCGGATGCGGCCGTGCGCGCGGTTGCGCGGCTTTGCCCTTACGGTGATTTCCACGTCCTGGCCGATCGCTGTCAGGAGGCGCATGAGGCGCTCGCTGGAAAAGTTCGCCAGCCGCCCGTTGAGCAGCGCCGACACCTTTGGTTGATCGACGCCCATGAGGGCCGCGGCCGCGGCCTGTGTCAAACGTCGACGCTTGATTGCCTGACGAATGTGGCTTGCAAGCTGCGCCTTCGTCAGCTCCTCTTCCGCTTCCGGCAAACCCATGTCGGCGAAGACGTTCCCGCTGCTCGCGGTCACCGGGATTTCGGCTTCTCGCTTTTTGACCATAGCTCGTGATCCTCTCCCGCTCGCTTGAGCCGTTCAGTCGCCTCGCAATATATGCCTGATCTGGCATAGCATCAAGGTCCGCAACTTCCCGCACTTTCGAGATATCCTGGCTCGCGCTGAGAGGTGGACTTTGACGGCTGCCCCTCTTTGACCGTTGTCCCTTCTTGCTGAATCGGTACAGGGAACAGGCTCAGGCCTCCTCCCCCTCTTCGCCTTCCGTCTCGCCGATGCGATCGACCGAGACCACCCGCTCCTCATCGGCGGTGTCGAACACGATCACGCCTTGCGTCGCGCGGCCGGCGATACGGATGCCGGCGACCGGCACGCGGATGAGCTGGCCGGCGTCGGTGACCAGCATGATCTCGTCGCTGTCCGCAACCGGGAACGAGGCGACGAGCGAGCCGTTGCGGTCGTTGACCGCCATGGCGACGACGCCCTTGCCGCCACGGCCGGTGACCCGATACTCGAACGAAGAGGTCCGTTTTCCATAGCCGTTTTCAGACACTGTCAGAATGACCTGCTCGGCATCCTGCATTTCCTTGAGGCGCTCCGGCGTCAGCTGCGCCGAGCCGTTTGCTTCGCCGCCGTTCTCGCCCTCGGCCTCCGCTTCGCCTGGCTCCTCCGCCGCTTCGCCGATGAGCGCGCGGCGCTGCTTGAGATAGGCGCCGCGCTCCGCCGGGGTGGCGTCGAAGGAATTGAGGATCGCGAGCGAGATGACGCTGTCGCCCTCGGCGAGCGCGACGCCGCGCACCCCCATTGAATCGCGGCCCTTGAACACCCTGACGTCGCCGACGGCAAAACGGATGCACTGGCCGCGCGCGGTGGTCAGCAGCACGTCGTCCTTGTCGGAGCATATTTGCACATCGACGATCCGCTCGCCCTCGTCGAGCCGCATGGCGAGCTTGCCGGCGCGGTTGACCTGGGCGAAGTCGCTGAGCTTATTGCGCCGGACCGTGCCGCGGGTGGTGGCGAACATCACGTCGTGCGCCTCCCAGCTCGCCTCGTCCTCCGGCAGCGGCATGATGGTGGTGATGCGCTCGCCGTTCTCGAGCGGCAGCAGATTGATCAGCGCCTTGCCGCGCGATTGCGGCGTCGCGAGCGGCAGCCGCCAGACCTTTTCCTTGTACACCTGGCCCGTCGACGAGAAGAACAGCACCGGCTGATGGGTCGAGGCGACGAACAGGCGGGCGACGAAATCCTCTTCGCGCGTCGCCATGGCCCCGCGCCCCTTGCCGCCGCGCCTTTGCGCGCGATAGGTCGAAAGCGGCGCCCGCTTGATGTAGCCGCCGTGGCTCACCAGCACCACCATGTCCTCGCGCTGGATGAGGTCCTCGTCCTCCATGTCAGCGTCGCTGTCGAGGATGATCGTGCGGCGCGGGGTGGCGAACTCGGTCTTGGCCTTGACGAGCTCGTCGCGGATGATGCCCATCAGCCGCGCCCGCGAACCCAAGATATCGAGATAGTCGGCGATTTCCGTCGCCAGCCGGTTGAGCGCCTCGGCGATCTCGTCGCGGCCGAGCGCCGTTAGGCGGGCGAGGCGCAATTCGAGGATCGCGCGCGCCTGCGCTTCCGAGAGGCGGATGGCGCCCTCGGCATCGAGCGCGTGGCGCGGATCGGCGATGAGCGCGATCAAGGGCGCCATGTCGCGCGCCGGCCAAACCCGCTCCATCAGCGCGGTGCGTGCAGCGCCCGAATCGGGCGAGGTGCGGATCAGGCGGATCACCTCGTCGATGTTGGCGACCGCAATCGCGAGGCCGACCTGGACATGGGCGTTGTCGCGCGCCTTGGCGAGCAGGTATTTTGTACGCCGCGTGACGACGTCCTCGCGAAAGTCGAGGAACGCGCGCAGCATGTCGGTCAGCGTCAGCATCTCCGGCCGGCCGCCGTTCAGCGCGATCATGTTGGCGCCGAAGCTCGATTGCAGGGCGGTGAAACGCCAGAGCTGATTGAGCACCACATCGGCGACCGCGTCGCGCCTGAGCTCGATGACGATGCGCATGCCGTCGCGATCGGATTCGTCGCGCAGATCCGAGATGCCCTCGATGCGCTTCTCGCGCACCAGCTCGGCGATCCGCTCGATCAGCGTCGCCTTGTTGACCTGGTAGGGAATCTCGCTGACGATCAACGCCTCGCGATCCTTGCGCAGCTCCTCGATTTCGACCTTGGCGCGCATGACGATCGAGCCGCGACCAGTCGCGTAGGCCGCCCGGATGCCTGCCCGCCCGAGGATCGAGGCGCCGGTCGGGAAGTCGGGCCCGGGAATGAGCTCCATCAGCTCGTCGAGCGTGATGTCGGGCCGATCCATCATCGCCAGGAGACCGTCAATCGTCTCGCCGAGATTGTGCGGCGGGATGTTGGTCGCCATGCCGACGGCGATGCCGCCCGCGCCGTTGACCAGGAGGTTCGGGAAGCGCGCCGGCAGGACGACCGGCTCGAGCTCCTTTTCGTCGTAGTTCGGCTTGAAGTCGACGGTGTCCTTGTCGAGGTCGTCGAGCAGAGCGAGGGCGAGACGGTCGAGCCTCGCTTCGGTGTAGCGGGAGGCCGCCGGGGGATCGCCGTCGACCGAGCCGAAGTTGCCCTGGCCGTCGATGAGCGGGGCGCGCATCGAGAAGTCCTGCGCCATGCGCACCAGCGCGTCATAGATCGCCAGATCCCCATGCGGATGGAACTTACCCATCGTCTCGCCGACCGTACGCGCAGACTTGTTGTAGGGCCGGTCGGGGGTGAAGTTGAGTTCGCGCATCGCGTAGAGGATGCGCCGGTGGACCGGCTTGAGGCCGTCGCGAACGTCGGGCAGGGCGCGGCTCACGATCACGCTCATCGCGTAGTCGAGATAACTGCGTTTCATTTCGTCGAGGATCGAAACGGGCTTGATGTCCGCCGGTCCGCCCGGAGCGGGCCGCTCGTCAATGGTGTCGGGCAATGGGAAGTGGTCCTTAACGCAAACCGCGCGGCTGGCGGTCTAGCCGATTTCAGCGCCGCGCGCCATAGCCATCGGCGCCGTCGTAGGTCAATATATTCGTTCGATATTTCAATAGATTACCGAGCTCGACAGCGTCGATGGCGCCACCCCGGCTGCGAGGCTCTGGACGGGGCGGAGAAACAGTGTGGGAGCAGCGGCCCGCGCGTTGACAGGCCTGCGAACATGACGCCAGTCTTTGGGCTTCATCCCGCGCGCTGGGGCGCGGACCGGAGACGGCTTCGATGACCATCGCCATCTGGTGCATATTGATCGCCGGGACGCTGCCCTACGTGGCGTTCGGTCTCGTCAAGGGCCTCGACCCTAGTCAGCCGCGCGCCGGCGTCGCCGGTCTCGATGGACGAGCGGCGCGCGCCTACGGCGCCCAGCTCAACGGTTTCGAGACTTTCCCGATGTTCGCGGCGGCGGTGATCGTCTCGCATGTCGCCGGCGGCCCAAGCATGACCGCCAACATCCTGGCGGTGGTTTACGTCCTGCTTCGGATCGGGCACATGGTCGCCTATATCGCCGATCGCCAGCCCTTGCGGTCGGCCGCCTTTACCGTGGCGCAACTGGTCGCCGCGGCAATTTTCATCCTTCCGGCTTTTCGCTGACGAGCGGGTGTTTGCCGGAGCCGCCGGTCAGCGCCCGCCGGCGACGTCGAGGAGCGCCCCGGTCACATAGGAGGCCGCGTCGCTGATCAGCCATACGGCCGCCTCGGCGATCTCTTCGGCCGAGCCGGGGCGCCCGAGCGGGGCGGTCGCGCCCAGGACATGGGCCCGGTCGGGCTCGCCGCCGCTGGCGTGGATTTCGGTGTCGATGAGACCGGGACGGATGGCGTTGACCATGACCCTCTCCGGCCCAAGCTCCTTGGAGAGGCCCAGGGTCAGAGTGTCGATCGCGCCCTTCGATGCGGCGTAATCGATATAGAGGTTGGGCGAGCCGAGGCGCGCGGCCGCCAACGACATCAGCACGATCGATCCGCCCGTCCCGCCGAGCGATTTCGACATCCGTCGCGCCGCTTCGCGGGCGGTGAGAAAGGCGCCGAG
>JBAUXQ010000749.1:0-5711 GCA_049584355.1 Roseiarcus sp.
CGGCGCTGCTGCTCGATCGGGGCGCCGAGGTCAACGCTCGCGCCGTCGACGGATCGACGCCGCTCTTCTACGCCGCCGAGGCGGACCGCGCCGCCATGATCCGCCTGCTCATCGGCCGGGGCGCCGATCCCAATATTGCGGGACGCAAGGGCATACGCCCGCTCGCCGCCGCCGCCTACGACGGTTCGGCGGGAAGCGTCGAGCTTATGCTCAAGCACGGCGCGGACGCCAACGCGGTCGATGACGATGGGAGGAGCGCCATGACCTATGCCGCAGGCCGAGCCTATGCGCCGGTCGTCGAGCTCCTGATCGCAGCGGGAGTCGACGTCAATCGCCGCTACGCTCACGGGCTTACCGCGTTGATGTGGGCGGCCGGGCACGACGCGTCCGCCGGCGTCGAGGACGTTGGGGCGACGCTGAAAACGCTGATCGACCACGGCGCCGCGGTCGACCTTAAGGACGACCGCGGCAAGACCGCAGCCGACATCGCCCGCGCGCTCGGCGACGAGCGGGCGGCGAAGCTTCTGGACCGCTAGCGCGCTTTTTCCCAACGGCAAAGAGTTCTGAGCAAAAACCGATCCGTCACAAGCCGGCGAGATAGGCCGCGAGCGCCGCAAGCTGCTCGGGCGTGACTGTGTTCATGAGATCCGACATGCCGGGATTGTTGGCGCGCGTGCGATTGCGAAAATCGGTCATGGTCTTGGCGAGATAGTCGTGTCGCTGGCCCGCGAGCCGCGGGACGGCTGAATCGCCTTGAAACTCCTCCAGATGGCAGCTCGTGCAAACGACCGACTTTTCGGCCACCATCGCGACCTCTGTGTCAGTTTTCGAGGCAGATGGCTCGCCTGTCTTCGGCCATGGCTTGGTGGAAAAGTATGCGGCGAGAGCCAGCGCATCTTCCTTGGTGAGGGATTGCGCGATCGGCGTCATGCGGTCGTCCTTGCGGGCGCCTTTCTGGAAGTCGCGGAGCTCAAGATAAAGGTAACCCTCGTTTTGGCCCCAAATGATCGGGGTCGCCGGGTCGTCGGGCAGGCCGTTGGCGCCGTGACAAGCACTGCACAGCGCTGCCTTCTCCTCGATCGTATCCGCCCAAGCGGCGGTTGCGCCAGACAGGAGCGTGGCTACAGCAGCGATACGCAACATGCAGTAATTCTCTCACGCGCCAAAATCGCGCTCATCTGCGCGCCGCGTCGTCATAAGGTCAATAAAAAGGGCCGCTCCGCTCGTCTAGCGAAGCGGCCTTGAGGGGCGAAGCGCTACTCGATCGTGAAAGCGATGATGTTGTTGCCGCGCTTCGAATCGATCTGGGCGTTGCCGCCAGAACCGACGACGATGTACTGCTTGCCGCCGACCTCATACGAAGACGGTGGCGCATTGGCGCCCGCGCCGGTCTGGAACTGCCATAAGACCTTGCCGTTGGCGGTGTCGTAGGCCTTGAACCAGCCGTTCGCTTCGCCGGTGAACAGGAGGCCGCCAGCGGTCACGAGACTGCCGCCGATCATCGGCTGCGGCGTCTTGACCTGCCAGGCGATCTTTCCGTTGTTGTAGTCGACCGCGGTGACATTGCCGAAGCTCTCCTCGCCCGGAATGACCGTGAAGGCGCCGCCGAGCCACAGTTTCCCGTCCGGATAGGGGGCGCTCGCGACCGTGTAGGTCATCGGTTGATGCAGGTTGATCGCGAAAGCCATGTTGTGGCTCGGGTCGGTCGAGAGCGGCGACCATTCGACGCCTCCGTTCGCGCCCGGGAACATCCGGGCCGAATTGGGATCCAGAGGCTGCGTCGGGGTCGGCAACGTCCACCGGCCCTTCTGATCCACCATCGGGTCGGAGAACCGGATGAGGCTGCAGTCCTTGCGGTCGTGCACGTAGATGTAACCGGTCTTGCCGGCGTGCATGACGGCCGGGATCATCTTGCCGGACTTGTCCGCCGCGTTGACGAGCACGGTCGGGCTCACGGCGTCGAGATCCCACACGTCATGGGGAACATACTGGAAGTGGCAGACGTACTTTCCAGTGTCCAGATCGAGCGAGACGAGGGAATCGGTATAGAGGTTGTCGCCGGGCCGGATCGCGCCGTCGAGATCGGGCGAGGGGTTGCCGACAACGAAGTAGATGCGCTTGTTGGCGAGGTCGACCGAGGGATTCTGCCAAACCCCGCCGCCCAGCGTCTTGTAGGGGTCGCCGTTCTTCGCGAGCGCCGCCTTCTCGGCGTCGATGTCGCGATGCTCGTCGCGGCCGGTGGGGTCCTTGGTCGCCCAAACGCCGACGGAGTTCTCGGGGATGGTGTCGAAGCTCCAGATGAGCTTCCCGTCCTTGGCGTCGTAGGCCTTGACGAAGCCGCGGATGCCGTACTCGCCGCCGTTCGTGCCGATCAGGATTTTGCCGTCGACGGCGGTCGGCGCCATCGTCTCGCTGTAGCCTTTCTCGGGATCGCCGACTTGCTGCGACCAGACCTCGCTGCCGGTCTTCGCGTCGAGCGCGACCAGCTTGGCGTCGAGGGTGCCAACGTAGACCTTGTCCTCATAGACGGCGACGCCGCGGTTGTTCGGGCCGCAGCAGAAAGTGGTTACCGGGCCGAGCTTGGGCTTGTAATGCCAAATCTCCGCTCCGGTCTTGGCGTCGAGCGCGTAAACGTGGCTGAACGACGTGGTGACGTACATGACGCCGTCGACGATGATCGGCGACGTCTCGAGAGACTCTTTGACCTCGGTGGAGAAAATCCAGGCCGGATGCAGATGTGCGACGTTGCCCCGATTGATCTGCCCGTTCGGATAGAAACGGGTCTGATCGTAGTTTCCATTGGTGTGAAGGAAGTTCGTTCCGTCTTTGGCCGCGTTGTTCAGCTGCTGCTGTGAAACCGATGTGATCGCCGCAGTCGCGGCCATCGAGCTCGAACCGTTCTTGACCTCCTGCGCGCCGGCAACCCCAGCCGCCGCCATCGCGGCGACGCAGATCGATCCAAGCAATAGCGATTGATTGACGACTTTGGTCATCACTGTTCCTCCCTGACGGGGGACACTTTGGCGTGAAGCCTGGGAAGCCGCAAGCAAATGAACGGGAGTTTTTCCCATTTTTATTTCAATCAATTGATAGGCTGCGCCTATCGCCCTAGTCAACGCGCGAATATGGTCTCGAGCATTCGCTTGGTCCATGCGACCCATGCGGCGCGCTGAACGTTTGAGTTTTGGGGGAGACAAAAGTTCGCAGATGTTGTAACGGACAGGGTCTTGAGGGGCCAGGCGCTGGGAGGCCATTCGCTTGACGTCACATTCGCGGTCCGCGCGCTTCAGCGTCAACCGCCCCAAGGTGTATGACCGGTTGAGCGAGGACGACGTTGTCGGCGCGCTCAGGCGGATGCATCGAATTCGTCGTTTCGAGGAAGCGGCGGAAGATTCGTACATTCGCGGCTTGAGCTACGGCACGATGCACCTGTCGATCGGTCAGGAGGCGACGGCGGTCGGGGCGTGCACGCCACTCGGCGACACTGACTACGTCACCTCCACCCATCGCGGCCACGGCCATTGCATCGCCAAAGGCGCCGAGCTCAAGCCGATGTTCGCCGAGTTCCTTGGCCGCGAGAGCGGCTACTGCAAGGGCCGCGGCGGCTCCATGCACATCGCCGAGCCGGCCAAGGGCAATCTCGGCGCCAACGGCATCGTCGGGGGCGGCCTGCCGATTGCGGTCGGCGCTGCGCTGAGCGCCAAGAAGCGGCGCACCGGCGCGGTCGCTGTGGCGTTCTTCGGCGACGGAGCCAACAACGAGGGCGCCTTTCACGAGGCGCTCAACCTCGCCTCGATCTGGAAGCTGCCGGCCATTTTCGTCTGCGAAAACAACCAATATGCGATGTCGATGGCGATGGACCGCGCGACCGCCGTCGCCAATGTCGCCGACCGCGCCGCGGCTTACGCGATTCCGGGCGTCATCGTCGACGGCAACGATTTCGCCGCCGTGGCCGAGGCCTCGTTCGAGGCGACGAGGCGGGCGCGGGCGGGCGAGGGTCCGACGCTGATCGAGGCCAAGACCTATCGCACCCGCGGCCATTCCCGTTCCGACCGCAACCGCTATCGTTCGCGCGAAGAGATCGAGGCGTGGAAAGCGCGCGACCCGATCGCGCGCTTCGAAGCTGAAATCGTCGCCCTCGGCCTTGTGGCCGAGGCTCGGGTCGTGGAGATCGCGGCTGAAGTGGAAAAGGAAATGACCGAAGCGGCGGCCGAAGCGAGCGCGAGCCCTTGGCCGTCGGCCGCCGACGTCCTGCGCGACGTCTACTCGCCCGCCGAGAGCGCGCGTCCATGAGCAGTCGCGAGCTCTCCTACGCCGAGGCGATCCGCGAAGCGCTCGCCATCGCGCTCGAGCGCGACGAGCGCGTGTTCCTGATGGGCGAGGACATCGGCGTCTACGGCGGCGCCTTTCAGGTGACAGGCGATCTCGTCGAGCGTTTCGGCGAGGAGCGGGTCATGGATACGCCGATCTCGGAACTCGGCGGGGCCGGCGTCGCCGTCGGCGCGGCGCTGACCGGCATGCGGCCGGTCTACGAGTTCCAGTTCTCGGACTTTTCGATGCTGGCGATGGAGCAGATCGTCAATCAGGCCGCCAAGCTGCGCTATATGCTCGGCGGCGCGGTCAACGTTCCGGTCGTCTTTCGCATGCCGACCGGATCCGGGCTCGGCGGCGCCGCGCAGCACAGCCAGAGCATCGAAGCCTGGTACGCCCATGTCCCCGGCTTGAAGGTCGTCGAGCCGTCGACGCCGGAAGACGTCAAGGGCATGCTGCTCGCGGCGATCCAGGACCCCGATCCGGTGATCGTGTTCGAGCACAAGCTGCTCTACAAAATGAAAGGCGCAACGCCCGAGGGCTATTACGAGACGCCGCTCGACCGGGCGGTCGTCAGGCGTGAAGGCCGCGATCTGACGATCGTCGCCTCCGCGATCATGGTCCATCGGGCGCTCGAGGCGGCGGACATCCTGGCCAAAGAGGGGATCGAGGCCGAGGTGATCGACCTTCGCTGCTTAAGGCCGATCGACAAGGACGCGATCGTGGCCAGCGTCAAGACGACGGGGCGGCTGCTCGCCGTTTACGAGGGCGTCAAGACGCTCGGCATCGGGGCGGAAATCTCGGCTATCGTCGCCGAGAGCGAGGCGTTCGACTATCTCGACGCGCCGATCATGCGGCTCGGCGGCGTCGAGGCGCCGATTCCCTATAGCCCGGTCCTGGAGAAGGCGGCGGTTCCGCAAACGGACGACATTGTCGCGGCGGCCCGGCGTCTGGCGCTGACCGAGGTCTGACATGGCGGTCGAGATCGTCATGCCGCGCGTCGACATGGACATGAGCTCGGGCCGGATGGGCCGATGGCATGCGGCCGAAGGCGCCCATGTCGTCAAAGGCGCGACGCTGTTCGAAATCGAGACGGACAAGGCGGCGATGGAGGTCGACGCGCCGGCCTCGGGCGTCTTGAAGTTCGTCGCCGCGTCGGAGGGCGACGTGCTGCCGGTCGGCGCCTGCATCGGCTGGATTGTCGCCGACGGCGAGACCTTCGTTCCCCCGGCGGGTGCGCCCCCGCCCCCCTTGCGGGGGCGGGATGGGGTGGGGGGTCGCACGGACCCCGGAGAGCGGAGCCTCGTAAGCGAGCCGTCGCAAATCGATCCGCCGCAAATGACAGGAGCCTGGCGCGACCCCCCTCCCGCCCTCCCCCACAAGGGGGGAGGAGGTTCGCC
>JBAUXQ010000750.1:0-8498 GCA_049584355.1 Roseiarcus sp.
AATTTTGAGCGACATTTCAGGTTCTTCCTTTCAGATCAGACAGATTCCAGACTCACATTCACGCTTGGAGCCCTTCTCCCCGCCACGAGGGGAGACGGTGGCCCGAAGGGCCGGATGAGGGGCGACGCCAACGTCTGGCGCTGGCCCTGCCCCTGACCCCGGCCCTCTCCCCGCGAGCGGGGAGAGGGGGATTTCGTCACTTCTTCTTCCCCCCGAACGGATTGAAGCCGCCGCCGAGGCCGGGGAGCTTCGCGCCCCCGCCGAGGCCGGGGAACTGCCGCGGCAAGTTGAAGAAGCCAGGCGGGGGGGCGACGGGAATGCCGGGCGTGCCCGAGGGCAGGCCCGATGGCGCCGCTGCACCGCCCATCTGCTTCTGCAGCGCCGCGATCTCCTCCGGCGAAGGCATCGGCATTCCGCCGCCCAGGCCCATCATCTGCCCGAGCTTGCCCATCATGCCCCGCTTGGCGTTCGCGCCGCCCATCATCTTCATCATGTCGGCCATCTGGCGGTGCTGCTTCAAAAGCCGGTTGACATATTCGACCGTCACCCCTGCGCCCGCTGCGATGCGCTTCTTGCGCGACGCCTTGAGGATGTCGGGATTGCGCCGCTCGATGGGCGTCATCGACGAGATGATCGCCCGCTGGCGCTTGACGAACTTCTCGTCGAGATTGGCGGAGGCGAGCTGATCCTTGATCTTGGCGACGCCCGGCAGCATTCCCATGATGCCGCCCATCCCGCCCATCTTTTCGATCTGCGCCAGTTGCTCCGAGAGGTCGTTGAGATCGAACACGCCCTTGCGCATCTTCTCGGCCATCTTGGCCGCCTGCGCCGCGTCGATGTTCTGCGCCGCCTTCTCGACCAGGCTCACGATGTCGCCCATGCCGAGGATGCGGTCGGCGAGCCGCGCGGGATGGAAATCCTCGAGCGCGTCCATCTTCTCGCCGACGCCGAGGAGCTTGATCGGCTTGCCGGTCACCGAGCGCATCGACAGCGCCGCGCCGCCGCGCCCGTCGCCGTCCATGCGGGTCAGCACGATGCCGGTCAAGCCGACTCGCTCGTTGAAGTTCTTGGCGAGGTTGACCGCGTCCTGGCCGGTGAGCGCGTCGGCGACGAGCAGGATTTCGTGCGGGCGCGCGGCGTCGCGAATTTGCGCCATCTCCGCCATCAGCGGCTCGTCGATATGGGTGCGCCCCGCGGTGTCGAGCAGCACGACGTCGTAGCCTTGCAGCCGCGCGGCGGTCTCCGCCCGCCTGGCGATTGCGACCGGATCCTCGCCGAGAATAATCGGCAGCGTGTCGACGCAAACCTGCCGGCCGAGCACCGCGAGCTGCTCCTGCGCCGCCGGGCGTTTCACGTCGAGCGAGGCCATCAGCACCTTGCGCCGGTCGCGTTCAGTCAGGCGCTTGGCGATCTTGGCCGCGGTCGTCGTCTTGCCCGCTCCCTGCAGGCCGATCAGCATGATCGCGACCGGCGAGGGCGCGTTGAGGTCGATCGCCTGCGATTCGCCGCCGAGGGTCTCGACGAGCGAATCGTGGACGATCTTGACCACCATTTGGCCGGGCTTGACCGACTTCACGACCGCCGCGCCGACCGCTCTCGTTCGCGTGCGGTCGACGAACGAGCGCACCACCTCGAGCGCGACGTCCGCCTCGAGCAGCGCGCGCCGCACCTCGCGCATCGCCGCATTGACGTCCTCCTCCGAGAGGGCGCCGCGGCCGGTCAGTTTGTCCAATATGCCGGAGAGCTTTTCGGACAGGCTCTCGAACATCAGTTGCTCCTGTTAAGATGACGGACGGCAGACGACAGATATGGCTATCGCCGCCGCATTTCGCCCCTCCGTCCTCTGTTCTCCGTCTTCCGTTGTTTGAAACCAACACGTATCGCGCCCGGGGGCGCAACGCGCTGCCGGACGGGGACCGCTGGCCTCGAAGGGACAGACGGCTTGATCGACGAGGCCAAAACCTGACGAAGGCCGCGCTTCTAGGCGGGCGGGATGGCGAAGTCAATTGGATTGATCCGCCTCTATCTTCGCGAATTCGAATGGCCGCGATGGTGCTGCCATGACGTAAGCCATGACGTAAAAGGACGAACAGGTTCGGATAAAGCGCCGCAAGCGGCAGGGAAAGGTTCAGACTGCGATCGCCGGCGCGCCGCCGAAGATGCGTAACAAGCGTCGCATTTTGTTTGAGATCGATCTTCTCGCAAGTCTGCGACGGAGGCGTTGGATTGTGGCCTCGCGAACGGCTCGCTCGCGTTCCAGTTCAATCTTCGCCGCCTGCAGTTCCGACATCTGCGCATCCGGTCGACGAGCCTCCTGCGCAGCCAGTTGTTGTCGAAGCTCCTGTCGCAGCCGGCCGATTTCACGCCGGAGCGCAATGTTGTCGACTTCAGTCGGACTCGGACAACGAGGTCCGGACTGCAGCTCCTTCCTGTAGATTACATTGCTCGGCGCATCCTGGAAAATCTCGCTCGTCACCCGGACTTTCGCCGCATCGGCCACTCTGGCGTGGGCGGCGCGAGCCATGTCTTGAGTAATTTCGGGCGGCAAGATCGGTTGCAGGCATTTGTGCAGGTACTCCCAGTCGGCCGCGATCCTTGGGAATACGGGAAAAACAAGCGGAATTCCGGCCTCTGAAACCTTCAGCACGAGCTGGTGAAACTGGACCGCCAGCAATCGCGCCTGATCAAGCGGATCGAGCGAATAGACCAGTCCGCCCGGGGTGTGGCCGTAGGTTTCCCACGTCCTCTCAAGCCGCTCCGCCATCCATGGGTTATGTTGGTGAATTGCTCTTCGCTCAAGGACGACGCGGCTGGTGGCTGCCTCGACCAGATCGCGCACCGGCGCAATGACGGCGTCGATCTTGAATCGCTCTTCTTTCAGGATTTGCTCGATATACTCGCCAATCCACGGCGACTTGACCACGTAAGGAAGGTCGGCGCCGGAAACGAGCAGGGTCTCGAGGCCCGCGTTGGCCTCCGCATCCCAACCCGCCCGATCCACATTTCTGGCCAGAGTGGTATCGAGGCCAAGTTCGGTCAAATAGCGGACGAGAAAGCTGGTTCCGGCACGACCGGTCCCGGCGATGATGAGATGTCTCTCCGGGTTCTGAGCGGGATTGGCTTGCGGTTCGCGGCTTTGTCCCCATTGTCGGCTAACGCGATTACGAACGGTGGCCATGTTTACGCTCCCGAAGGCATCGGCTCCAACCATTCGCCCACCGCGCCTCCGTAGAGCGGTTAGCGAGACTGTCACCAACCCTTTACAAGTTCATTTTATATAATTACCAAACAGTAAAACATTGTGCCAAATTGATACTAACTCCGATAAGGTTAACATAGGACAGCTTTATGGCGGAAGTAAGTAATAATTATGCTGTCAAAAAGCCATATTCGACAGCATCTTTTCCTCCGGTAACATCGAGAATAAGTGATTTCAAATCACGGTTGTGTGATATATAGGGTAAAGCTACGATGGTCGCCGTTCAAAGCAACGTGATCTTGCAGAACCCGGCCGGACGGTCGTCCCGGTCTGTGTCTACCCGACCATGGTCCGGCCCGCTGGAGGCGCTGAAGGCTCGGGAAGTACGCGGCGTTGCCTGAAACTCCGGAATGCGCCAGATTGCCGGGCCGTCCAGCCCGCATCTGGGAGATCTCGCGGGCCGACGCGCGCGGGCAGCTCCGGTAATGCCGATTCCAACTCGCCGCGCAAATTACCACTTGGGAAGCTTGTATTCGCTGGTGACAGCGGTGCTGGTGGCGACTCAGGAGCCTTTCTCCGCGCTCGCCGCCAGACGTCTCAGCTCGTCATATTTCATATTTCTCACGCAACTCGCCTTGCTTTTGTCCGTCCCACTCCTCACTCTGCCCCGCTCCAGTCGCCGGGACTTCATCGCCCTGCTATCTAACGTTAGGAATCCCGGCAGGCTGGCGATTTTATTCATTATCGGACTGTGCGGCCTATTATTATACTACGTCGGCCTGAGCAGCGCTCATCCGATAGTATCGGCTGCGATCTTCAATTTGTCGCCCTTTTGGGCGGCTTTGGTAGCGCTGCTAATTTCGCGGAAACCCTTTCCGGTTTCGCCCTATGTCTTCTTCGGATCTTTTGCTGTGGCGTTCATGGGCGCGATGATGGTCGCTTGGAGTCAGCTGGACAATTCGAATGGACGACTGGTGCGCGACATCCTCGAGAATATACTCGATCACCGATGGTCGTACGCCATACCGATACCGATATTTTTTGCTCTGAGCGGGACTCTGGTCGGCAAATGGTTTTCTGGCTTTGATGAATCGGCAGCCATAGCCGCCAATTTTACAGTCTTCTTTGATTCTCATCCCGTCAATTCTTGTTATTTCGCACTCGCGTCCAGCGTTTCCTGTCAACGAACACACATTGCCAGCCATTTTACTGTTATTGCTTGGCACGTTGGCGGCAGCGGCGGCCGGGCGCGTGTTTTATCAAGTGGCGCTGACGACAACAGATAATGACAACGGGTTTGTAACAATGTTTTTCTTATTGATCCCGGCGCTTTCCACCCTCATAACAATCCCGCTGTCGTGGTGGATCATCGAACTACGGTTCTTATCGGACCTATGTTCTTCATTGGTTTGGCTCTGGTGACGATTCCGTTGCTTTTTTTCTTGCTGAAATGTTGGCAGAGTTCGCAAAATTAGCGTGAGGTTTCGTCCGCCGGATCGAGAACCCCACACTCGCCCTCGCCTCGCTGCGCCGAGGGTCAGCTGGGCCGGCGCTCACCTCATCGCCTCGGTCAAGGGGCGGAAACGGATTGCGGCTAATACGCCAAGCGCGATGAAAATCAGCAGCACGATCCCTTGGGTGATCGCGAACGGCGGCTCGGACCCGGTCGGCGCCAGGTCGTGCAGGAACGGGACCTTCAAGAACCCCTGCGCGACGAGGACGAACACATTGAGATAAAGCGCGGCGACCGCGCAACCGACATAGATGAGGCGCCAAATTCCCTCGAGGTGGAACGCGTAATAGGCGACGACGGCGCCGAGGAGCAGGACGAGCGACAGCACGCCGACCGCGCGCGGCGGGTCGAACCCGAAAGGCGGCAGCGGGAATCCGCTGAGGCTGGTCAGGATCGTGGCGATGAGAAAGAGCGCGGTCCAGGCCCCCGAGTCGCCGCCGAACAGGAGCCGATACAAAACAACCAGCCCCGACAGGATGCCGACCAGGCTGAGGATGACATGGATCTGAAGCATCGCCGGCGCCTCCCATAAACTGCGAATCGCCCCCGCCCGTTCGCCCCCGGCGACGACGGGACGCGTCAAAACCGCTCGGGAACATTATGACCGCATTCGGGCGCTCAGGCGAGGCTCATCCGCTTCCCGCCCCCGAACGGCCGGTTTGAACCTCTGGGCGCGCGCCGCCGGCGAGTCTGATCAGGGAGCGTGGTCGGAGGCCGGCAATCAGAACCGGCGCGTCGTCCCGGCGTCCGGCCGAACGGGAATGGATCAAGCTCCGACCGCCCCTGCGCCGTTGAAGAGCCGTAAAACTCGTCTCATTTTGTTCTTGCTCGATTTCCTCTCGAGCTTATCGCGGAGACCTTGAATCGCCGCTTCAAAACCTGTTTTTTCGGCGACCCGATCCTGTTTGATGGCGCCTTGGCCGTCTTCGGCTTCGTCACGACATCCTGCTTGTCGGGCTTCTCTCCGCGCCGCGAGGCCGCCAAGGAACATGCCGGCAAAGACGAGCTCGCCCTTGCGCGTGACGAAATAGAAGCGGCCTTTGCTGTCGAGGCGGTAATGCGGTTTGACGACCGTAATGAACATCGGTTCAAGACTCGGGTCGCGCCGCCTTTTGGGCGGACAAGTCTTGCGCCGACAATTGTTGCTTCAGCTCCTGGCGAAGCCGGCTGATTTCGCGCCGAAGCGCGATGTTGTCGATTTCAGTCGGGCTCGGGTAATGCGGCCCGGACGGCGGCTCCCTCCGGTAGATGACGTTGCCGGGCGGATCCTTGAAAATTTCGCTCGTGACCCGAACCTTCGCCGCGTCCGCGACTCTGGCGTGGGCGGCGCGAGCCAACTCCTCGGTAATCTCCGGCGGCAGAATCGGTAGCAGGGATTTGTGCAGATATTCCCAGTCGGCCGCGATCCTTGGGAATACGGGAAAAACGAGCGGAATGCCGGCCTCTGACGCCTTGAGGACCAGCTGGTGAAACTGAACCGCCAACAATCGCGCCTGATCGAGAGGGTTGAGCGAATAGACCAGCCCGCCCGGGGTATGGCCGTAGGTTTCCCATGATCTGTCAAGCTGGTCCGCCATCCATGGGTTGTGCTGGTGAATGGCTCTCTGCTCGAGGACTACCCGGCTGGTGGCGACTTCGACCAGATCGCGCACCGGCACAATGAAGGCGTCGATCTTGAATCGCTCTTCCTTCAGGATCTGCTCGACATACTCGCTGATCCAGGGTGATTTGATCACATAGGGAAGGTCGGCGGCTGAAAGCAGCAGGTTCTCGAGACCCGCGTTGGCTTCCGCATCCCAACCCGCCCGATCCCCATTTCTGGCCAGAGTGGTATCGAGGCCGAGCTCGGTCAAATAGCGAACCAGAAAACTTGTTCCTGCGCGACCCGTGCCGGCGATGATCAAATGCTTTTCAGGGTTCCGACGGGCAAGACTGGCTCGGCGCTCGCCGCTTGGCGGCCACTGTGGATTCACTTGGCGAACAGCGGCCATGTCTGGACTCCGGGCGACTCAGGTCTCGCTCTTCACCGTCGCAACCCCGTTGCGCGGTTTGCGTGACTGTTATCAATCCTTAACATGCTTGATTGTTATAGTTAATATTGGGTAAATAGATTTAGTTAGTCGGCAGTTGTCCGGTGTATCGCCGAATAGCGTAACGTCATGTCGTGGTTATATTATCGCGCATAGCATGTAAAGACTATGATTTATGATCTTTATCCATGCCGCAACGTCTCCGAGGCAGGGACGCCGGTCAAGATTGGGTGAATACATGGCGATGCTTTGCCGCGCGGCGGCGTGAGCGGTTCAACCCGCCGCACCCGACGATCCGCCTTGGAACGATCCTGCTGTTCCGGGTCTCGGAAAAGCCGAACTTTACGGAATGGCCCGCGCCGCTCGCCCAATCTTTTTTGCGACAATTGCTTCTGAGAAACCGGAAGCGGTGCTATGATCGTCGAATGATGACCTTGGCGATTGATCGAGCGTGAAGCCTGGGCGGCGGACGTCAGGCTGGCGCGCCCTGTTTATGCCATCCAGTGAACGACATGTTATCCGCGGGACGGAAGAAAGAAAAAATGCCCTAGGGGTCGGCGTAACCCATTGAAAAGGTTCAATCCGGACAAGGGAATCAAAGCTAATTCGATGGTTTTCCTTGGATTCTCTTTGTTAGTCTTGGCCGGATTTGGCCCGGCTTGGGAAAATTTGGGGATTGGCTTGGAAAAGTTTGGCCGGCTAGCCGCTACGGATCGCGCTGTATATCGCTATTCCTCTGTTATGCCCAGCGCCTGACTGCCCCGGCCTCATGGCCCTCGGCCAAGCCCCTCGACCAGCGCCTTCAAGGTCGCGACGGTCGAAGCGTCCGCCTCGCCGTCGACCCGCCTCGGCCGGAAGTGGCGCTGGAAAGCCGCAACCGCCTGCCGCGTCTGGCGGTCGCAGACCCCCGTGATCTCCACGCCATAACCGTAGAGCGCCAGCATCGCCTGCAGCGCCCGCACCGGCGGGCCCTCCTCCTCGTGGGCGAAGAGCGCGCCGCCCGAGATCGGCGCAGGCTCGGTCCAGTGCCCGACGCCGGCCCGGCCCAACCGCTCCCATGGAAACGCTTCGCCCGGGTCTTGCTTGCGCGCCGGCGCGACGTCGGAATGCGCGAGCACACGCTCGGGCGCGATCGCCCAGCGGGCGCAGACGTCGCGCCCGAGCGCGATCGTCGCCGCGATCTGGCGCTCCGGAAAGGGGGGCGAGCCGCCGTCGTGGCCGGGATTGACGATCTCGACCCCGATCGAAGCCGAATTGAGATCGCTCTCGCCCTTCCACCACGCGTTGCCCGCGTGCCACGCCCGATCCTTCTCGGCGACCAATTGGTCGATGACGCCGTCTTCCCAAATTAGATAATGCGCGGACACCTCGGAGGCGGGATCGGTAAGCGTCTTCAGCGCGGCCGCTCCCGTCGGCATCCCCGTATAGTGCAGGATGAGGCAGTTCGGCCGGCTATAGCCGCGCCGCTCGCCATGGTTGGGCGAAGCCACAAAGCGGGCGACGAGCGGACTGTCCGGGGAAGGGCGCGTGGTCATGTCCCGGGACCCGAGCGGCGCAGGGCGTGAAAAGACTGCGCCATGGCGAGAACTATAGCCATGGCGCGTGAAGCCTGGATTGATCAGTACCAGGCGCGGCAGTAGCGATGACCGTAGGCGTTCCAGCCCCAGCGCGCACAATGCCTGCGCGGCGCCGTCACGGCGTTGCCGATCAGCGCGCCCGTGCCCGCGCCGATGATGCCGCCGGCGATGGCGCCGCC
>JBAUXQ010000751.1:0-3988 GCA_049584355.1 Roseiarcus sp.
GGAAGAATGCCGGAGACAACATCTCGCAACTTGGTGGTCCGGCCGGTGGCGCGCGATGAACTGTGCCGGCGCTTCATGGCGATACCCGGCGTCGGCCCTATGACCGCCTTGACGTTAAGCACGGAGATCGACGACCCAGGCGCATCCGACGCTCGCGCGACGTCGCCGCCTGTTTCGGCCTGACGTCCAAGCGAAGGCAGTCGGGCACGTCGATCGACGTGCAGGGCCGCATCACGAAGGCCGGCGATCCGGAGGTCCGACGCGCGCTCTACGAAGCCGCGAGCGCCATGCTGACGCGCCACGAGGGCAAGACGGCGCTCAAGAGTTGGGGCCCGAAGATCGCCAAGCGCTGCCACAAGAAGGCGGGTCGTAGCGATGGCCGAAAGCTTGCCGTCATCATGCACGGGATGTGGCGCGACCGCACGGTCTATGCGGATCGGCAGCACGCCGACGACATGTCCGACGCCGCGCCGACGGCAAAGGATCGCACGCTTCTGGGCGCCCAGGCATGACTCTCGGAGGGCCCTTCGACCTCAAGTTGGAGCGCAACTGAGCGACTCACGGAGATCCGCCCGGCGGATGAGGACTGGCGCAGACCATGGACGACGGGAAGCGCGAAATCTTGCTTGTGGTCGGAGCGATGCTGGACCACGCTCCAGTGCCTGTGATGCTGCCCCGCCAATCCGATGCCGACGAGCGCCGCGACGGATCGAAGACCGCCAAGACGCTCGCCAACGCGCCGTCGATGAGCCCGGAAGAGTGCACGGCGCAGCACGACTCGCAGGCGGGACATGAATCGACCGCGTGATTTAGCAATGAACGTGCCGTATCGCAGAACGGCGCAAGTCCGGATACGTTGGAGTACAGGAGACGAAGATGGCCGAGAAGAGAACGGGACCCCCGGCGAAGACGGCAAGATAAAAGCAACGCCTCCTTCGGTCGGTTTGCTTTGGTCGGTCAATGGTTTACGGCGGTCCGCCGGAAAGGGAAGGGTGGCGCTTTTCCGGAAAATCCAATCGAATCAACGCGAATTGCGCCACCCATGGGGTTTTCGGGTGCCGGCGCCCTGGGCAGACCAATGTCCTCGACAGAGTTGCCTCAATCTGATAACTCCATGCCGTGACGGAGCCACGCGACCCCACCCTTGATGTGCTGCTCGACCTCGACGGCCAGGTGCTCGTCGTGGACCCGGAGGGCGGCCATTGGGTCCGCTTCGTGGTGACGCGGGCGCCGGTGTCGACGGAGAAGCCGCACGGGCTTGATTACTCGCTGACGCTGCACGGCCCCAGCGGTGAGCGGCTGGTCGGCTTCGACAACGCCCATCCGGTGGCGCGGCAGAAGCGCGGCGAGCCGCAGGACCATCGCCACCGGCTGCGGACGATCAAGGCGTACGACTACCGGGACGCGGCGACGTTGCTCGGCGATTTCTGGGCAACGGTGGACGCGGTGTTGCGCGAGAGAGGAATGATCCCATGACGACACTGAAAGTGGGCATCGCCAGCTACGAAGACATGAAGGCCCGCACCATGGCCGTCGCGCGCGGCGAGCACCGCATCGCGCCCGAGGAGCCGAAGGTGTGGTTCACCTCGACCGAGTCCTTCGCCAAGGTGCTCTCGGCTGGCAACCGCGACCTGCTGCGCGTGATCGTGGAGCAGGCCCCGGGCTCGCTCGACGAACTGGCGCGGATCACCGGCAAGGCGAAGTCAAACCTGTCGCGTACTTTGCGAACGATGGCGGGCTATGGCCTGGTCCACCTGGAACGCGGCGAGCGCGGGCGGATCGCGCCGAAGGTGACGTATGACCGGGTGGAACTCGACCTTCCCCTTACGGTCTCACGCAAGGCGAGTTGAGCCATGACCGCTTGGCGGGAAGGAGGCCGGACCTTCGCCAGCCCGTCAAGGCTGGCGCGTGCCGCGCCACCGCTGCGCGGCTGCGGCCTTGACCGCCTGCAGCCGCCCCGGCCGATGGCCCGCAAGCGATCATGGTTCAAAGGGATCGGGACCGCTCCCTTTGCGACACGGACGCGCGTGCCGTGGCGTATAGATCGGCCATTCCATCCGGGCGTTGTTTGCGCGATCCTGGCGCAATGTCCCGGCGCCGATCCCCTTTGCGCGACCGCGCCGCGTTCGGCGAATTGCCGCCCGACCTCTATGTCGTGCCCGGCCCATGGCCGCGCCTTGGCCGCCCGGTCAAACATGACGTTGAGTCCTGGCGCGTCGTGGACGACTGGCCCGCGCGCGTGCCGGTCACGGACGCCGAAATCGACGTATTCGAGGCATGGTTCGGCGACCTGTTCGACGAACTGTTCGGGCCGTCGCGATGACATAGGGAGATTGCCTGCATGACCGTGCCGCTACGCGCCGCCCTCTATCTGCGCGTCTCGACGGCGCGGCAGGCCGAGCATGACGTCTCGATCCCGGACCAGAAGCGGCAGGGCGAGGCGTATTGCCAATCGCGCGGCTACCAGCTGGTCGAGACCTATGTCGAGCCGGGCGCATCGGCGACGAACGACCGCCGCCCCGAATTCCAGCGCATGATCGAGGCGGGGACAGCGAAGCCTGCGACTTTCGACGTCGTCATCGTCCATTCGTTCAGCCGGTTCTTCCGCGACCATTTCGAGCTCGAGTTCTACGTTCGCAAGCTCGCCAAGAACGGCGTCAAGCTCGTCTCCATCACCCAGGAGATGGGCGATGATCCCATGCACGTCATGATGCGGCAGATCATGGCGCTGTTCGACGAATACCAGTCCAAGGAAAACGCCAAGCACGTGTTGCGCGCCTTGAAGGAGAATGCGCGCCAAGGCTTTTGGAACGGCTCCCTGCCGCCGGTCGGCTACCGCGTCGTCGCGGCCGAGCAGCGCGGCGCGAAGGTCAAGAAGAAGCTGGAAATCGACCCGCTCCACGCCGACACGGTGCGGTTGATCTATCGGCTTGCCCTGGAGGGGGATGGCGCGTCTGGGCCGATGGGTGTGAAGAACATCACCGCTCACTTGAACCAGCGCCGCTTCTTCACCCGCGATGGCGGGCGCTGGGGCATCGGACAGGTTCACCGGATCCTGACCCGCCCGACCTATGTCGGCCGCCATGAGTTCAACAAGCGCAACAAAGCCAAAGAACTGAAGCCGGTCAGCGACGTGATCGACGTCGCCGTGCCGCCGCTGATCGACCAGGCGACCTTCGATGCCGCCCAGGCCCATCTGCGCGCCCGCAACCCCAAGGTCGTGCCGGCCCGCGTTGTCAGCGGCCCCACCCTCCTTACCGGCATCTGCTTCTGCGCCGACTGCGGCGGCGCGATGACGCTCCGCACCGGCAAGGGCGGGCGCTATCGTTACTACACCTGCTCCACCAAGGCCCGGCAGGGCGAGACCGGCTGCAAGGGCCGCTCGATCCCGATGGAAAAGCTCGACAACCTCGTCGCCAACCACATCGAGGACCGGTTGCTACAGCCGGAACGCCTCGAAGAAGTGCTGGCCTCGGTGCTGGACCGCCGCCAGGAGCGGACCGAACGCCGCCGCGAACATATCGCCGAACTGAACAAGCGCGCCGCCGAGACGGACCTGCGGCTCAAGCGCCTCTATGACGCCATCGAAAACGGCGTCGCCGACCTTGACGACCCGGCCTTGAAGGAGCGCATCGCTGGGCTCAAGGCCATCCGCGATCAAGCCCAGGCTGACGCCGACCGCGCTCAGGCCATGGCTGAAACCGCAGGCCAGCAAGCGATCACGCCCGCGATGGTCCAGAAGTTTGCCAGAACCGCTCGCGAGCGCATCCGGATCGACGGCGGCGGATACCGCCGCGAACACCTGCGCGCGCTCGCCCAACGTGTCGAGGTCGCGGACGGAGAAATCCGCATCATGGGATCGAAGGGCGACCTGCTCCGGACGCTGGTCGCTGCCTCGGGCGCAAAATCGGCTACGCTCGGCGTTCGCAGTTCTGTTCTGAACTGGCGGAGAGGGAGGGATTCGAACCCCCGGTACGCTTGCACGTAC
>JBAUXQ010000752.1:0-1724 GCA_049584355.1 Roseiarcus sp.
GTGCGGCTCGGCGCGCCGCGGCGATATGAACGCTGACCGCGGGATTGGTCTTGGGCCCGATAATCAGCGCCAGTTCGCGCGCTTCTCGCGCGCGTTGCGGCGCGCCTGCGCCGGGCTCGATCAGGAAGTCCTGGCCGCTTTGCGGTTGAGACGACTGGTCGTCGGCGGACCCGGCGGCCCTGGCCTGGGCCGCGCGTTGAGTCACCTCGGGGCCGAGCGCGTCCACGCCTGGGAGCGCCGAGCCGGTGGCCGGTCTGGGGTTTGTCGCGCCCGCAGGCGGCCGCAGCTCGTCGTCGATGTCGCCCGCAAGCTCGCTCTCGATGCTCGCGAGGCGCGCGACCAAAGTCTCCAGAACGCCGTGCAACTCCGTAAGACGCGACTGGGTGCGCCGGTCGGCGCTCGCCTGCTCGGCTCTGAGCTCGGACAGATGGGCGCCGAGCGCGGCATGGAAAGCGGCCAACGTTTCCGACGCGTGAGAGCTCGGCGCCGCCTCAGCCTTACGCAACCTCTCGAGCAGCTCCTGCACCACGGGCTCCGGATCGTCGGCCTGGACGGCCTTCGCCGCCAGCGCGTCGATGCGATCGTAAATAGTGGCGATCTGCCGGGCAAGAGCCTCCGAATCGTCGTGTCCGGGGTTGAAATCCTGAAGACGACGAGCGACCTCGTCGGCGACGCGCACGGCGATCTCCCGATCCACGAGCGGAGGACCACTCGCCTCGAGCTTGGCCTCGAGCGCATGCAGCAGGGTCTCGATCGGATTGAGATCGACCGGGGAGGCGACCGCATCGAGCCGCGCGCCAAGGTCGCTGAGAACCGGCTCAAGCCAGCGCGCGCCGATCTCGGCGTCGGCGAGGCGATCGAGCTTGCCGCCGAACTCGCTCAGAACCGGCTCGAGCCAGCGCACGCCGGCGTCGGAGTCGGCGAGCCGATCGAGCTTGACGCTAATCTCGGCCGCCATCGATTGGAGGGCGCGCGCATCCGCGTCCGTGGGGCTGGCGGCTTCGAGTTTGGCGTCGAGATCACGCATGAGCTTTTCGATCGGGCCGGTGTCGACCGCAGCCGGCGCGCGCGCTTCGAGCGATTGACGCACGTCGTCGATCCGTCGCGCCAAGTCGTCGAACGGGCGCGGATCGATCGCGGCCGGAGCGCTCGGGCGAGCGATTTCCTCATCGAGACGAGCCGCGATCTCTCCCAGACGGCGTTCGATCGACGCCAGCGCCTCGGGCGGCGTGGAGCGTTCGATCTGCCGCCGCGCTTCGGTCAGAAACGCGGTAATCTCGGCCGACTCAAAATGGGGCGCGGGGCTTGCGCCGAGTTCCTCGACGCGGTCGGCGAGTTCGCCGATCCGCCGTTCCATCCGCTCGAGCGGCGCGGTGCGCAAAGCGGCGGAAGCGAGGAGGTTGCGCACCTCCTCCGTTTGCCGCCTGATGCGCTCGAACGTCTCGGGTTTGATCGCCATCGCCGTAAGGCTGTCGATCTTGCCGGCGATGACGCGGATCTCGCGTTCGAGCCCGGCGGCGACGGCCTGCGGGTCGCGCGTCCTTAGCGCCGCGCGCAATTCGGCCGCCATCGCCTCGAGCGGAGCGAGCAGCGATGCGCCAGCGCCGTCCTGGCGCACCATCTCGACGCGCTGCATGAGGTCGCCGATCGCGCCTTCGAGCGCGACCACCGCATTGCGCGGCGCAAGGTCGGCGAGGCTCTGGCTCATTGCCGCGATCTCGGCC
>JBAUXQ010000753.1:0-2432 GCA_049584355.1 Roseiarcus sp.
GGTGAATGGCGTCGCCTTTTTTAAGGGACGATTGGTGGCGGGGCGCGATCAAGGCTCAGGCCTCGGCGCCGCCCGCAAGGCGCGCGGCGAGCGACTCGAGCCGCGAACCGAGCTGATCGAGACTCGAGGCCATGGCCTGGGCGCGCTCTTCGGCGGCGTCGGAGCGCTTGCGCTCGGCCGCCGCCTCGTCGCGGGCTTCGGCCAGATCGTCGGCGATGGTAAGCGCGGCCATGATGACCAAGCGCTGATCGCCGATTTCTCCGAACGCCTTGCGCATTTCGCCGATCTTGTCGTCGATCACGCCGGCCAGCGATTCGAGGCGGGCCTCCTCGCCCTCATTGCAGGCGAGGCGGTACTTGTGGCCGTCGATCGTCACCGAAACCTGCGCCATGCCGCGCGCCTTTTCCGTTTGAGCCGGGTCTTAAGGCTTGGCCTCCGGCTCGAGCCGGCCGAGAATGCGCTCGATCGCCTGAGCGGCGTGGGCGAGCCGCTTCGCCGCTTCGCTATTGGCGGATTCGAGCGCCCGCGACCGGTCGACCGCGGCGTCGAGTTCGACCGCGAGCCGCGAGCGGTCGTCTTGCATCAGCGCGTATTCTTCCTGCTCGGTTGCGCGCGCTTCGTCGTGACGCATGCGCCGGTCCGCCGCCAACTCGAGAGCGTCGACCGCTGAGGCCAGCCGTTTCAGCGACATCTCAATGTCATCCAAGGAGGATTTGATTCCGTCCATTGTCACGGCTTGTTTACGCGATGGTTGAACGAGGCGTCAACGCGCGGCGCAACCGGCGGGGTGAGTAATTGACAGGTTCCTTCGACCGCCTCACTCTGACATGAGGGCCGCCCGCTCGGAGCGGCCCTCGCGGCCCCGAGCTTGGGACCGCGAGGAGGCGGCGCCCAAATCACTTAAGGAGAGCCCCGATGGCTGCGAGCGTGTCTCATGACGCAATGGCGAACGCGATCCGCTTTCTCGCGCTAGATGCGGTGGAGAAGGCCAAGAGCGGCCATCCCGGCCTGCCAATGGGCATGGCCGACGTTGCGACGGTTCTCTGGCGCGACGCCCTGAAGTTCGACCCGGCCGACCCGCGCTGGCCCGATCGGGACAGGTTTGTCCTGTCCGGCGGCCACGGCTGCATGCTGTTGTACAGCCTGCTCTATCTGACCGGGGTCGGCGGCGACAAAGGGCTGGGCATCGAGGACATCAAGCAGTTTCGGCAGGTGGGCTCGAGAACGCCCGGCCACCCGGAATACTGGTGCGCTCCGGGCGTCGAGACGACGACCGGCCCGCTCGGGCAGGGGATTTCGACCGCGGTTGGCATGGCGATCGCGGAGCGGATGCTGGCCGCGCGTTTCCCCGGGGTCGTCGACCACCATACCTATGTGATCGCCTCCGACGGCGACTTGATGGAAGGCGTGAGCCAGGAGGCGATCGGCATCGCCGGCCATCTCAAGCTGTCGAAGCTGATCGTCTTCTGGGACAACAATGGGATCTCGATCGATGGGCAGGTCCCGGTCCTCGCCGACAACATCGACCAGGTCGCGCGCTTCCAGTCGGCGGGCTGGAATTCAACCCACATCGACGGGCACGACCCCAAGGCGGTCCTCGACGCCATCCATGCGGCGCAGAAGTCCGACCGGCCGACGATGATCGCCTGCAAGACGACGATCGGCTTTGGCCTGCCGACCCATGCGGGGACCAGCAAGGCGCACAGCGACGCCCAGGGGGCGTCCGAGGTCGCCGGCGCGCGGAAGGCGCTGAACTGGCCGTACGATCCGTTCGTGATCCCGGACGATATCTTGTCGGCGTGGCGCGCGGTCGGTCCCAAGGGCAAGGCGAAGAGCGATGAATGGCGGACCGCGATGGCTGCGCTCGCGCCCGACCAGCGCGCCGAGTTTGAGCGGCGCCAGCGGGGCGAACTGCCGAAGGGCCTCGATCAGGTCATCGACGCCTACAAGAAGAAGCTCGCCGATGAAAAGCCCGAGGTCGCGACCCGCAAGGCGGGCCAGGCGGCGCTCGATGTGATCGGGGCCGCAGTTCCGGAACTGATCACGAGCTCGGCCGACCTGACGCCGTCCAACAACACCAAGTTCAAAGACGAAATCGAAATCAAGCCCGGCGACTTCTCCGGCCGCTACATCCACTTTGGCATCCGCGAGCACGGGATGGCGGCGGCATGCAATGGCATCGCCGTGCACGGCGGCTTCATCCCCTCAGGCGCGTCGTTCTTCTGCTTCACCGACTATTGCCGTCCTTCGCTCAGGATCGCCGCGCTGATGAAAATCAGGGTCACACATGTGTTCACCCACGATTCGATCGGCCTCGGGGAGGACGGCCCGACCCATCAGCCGGTCGAGCATCTGGCGGCGATGCGGGCGATGCCGAATTTCTATATCTGGCGCCCGGCCGACAGCGTCGAGACCGTCGAGTGCTGGCAGGC
>JBAUXQ010000754.1:0-4058 GCA_049584355.1 Roseiarcus sp.
CGCGGGCGCGCGTCCGTCGGGACGAACGCCCACGCGCAAACGGGTCGGCCCATTGGCCAGCGCGCCCTGAATGCGCGCTGCGCCGGGGAATCCGCCTTCCATGCGCCGGCGCTTCTGAATCGACCACGAGAGAGCGGCTTCGATCGGGTCGATCGTCTCGTCGAGCTCGTGGCCGTAAAGGCAGAGGCCGGCCTCAAGCCTCAGCGAATCCCGGGCGCCGAGACCGATCGGCGCGACATCGGGCTCGGCCAGGAGAATGCGGGCGAAGCTTTCCGCCTGGCTCGACGCGAGCGAGACTTCATAGCCGTCCTCGCCTGTGTACCCCGAGCGTGAGACGAAGGTTTCGAACCCGATGACCCGCGCCGGGCGGGCGCTCATGAACGGCATGGTCTCGAGCCCGTCGCCCGGCGCAAGGCGCGCCAATGTCGCGGCCGCCATAGGGCCCTGAAGCGCGATCAGCGCCGCCTCGAAGAGCGGCGTCAGACGAATGCTTGAGGGCAAGCGACGGCGGATGAGCGCGTAGTCGACGGCCTTTCGCGAGGCGTTGACGACGAGTCTCAGGGCGCCCTCCGCGCCGGGCGGGCGCGTGACCATCAGGTCGTCGACGATCCCGCCGTCGTCGTTGAGCAATTGGCTATATCGCTGGCGGCCCGGGGCGAGATTGAGAAAGTCGGCCGGGCAAAGCGTTTCGAGAAAGGCGGCGACAGTTGCGTGGTCCGCGCCCTCGATCAGCGCCTGGCCCATATGCGAAACATCGAACAACCCGGCGAACTTGCGGGTGTGGAGGTGCTCGGCGAGAACCCCGGCCGGATAGTGGATGGGCATGTCGTAGTCGGCGAACGCAGCCATCCGCGCGCCGAGCTCGATGTGAAGCGCGTGCAAGGGCGTCTTCTGATTCGCGGCTTCGATCATGGGCCCGCCGGTCGTGAACAAGCGCCCGCCCCGCGCCAAGCCGCCTGACTGCGGCTCTAGCACTCACGGACGCCCCCTCTGTCCGATGACCTGAGAGATTTCCCGCTTCCCGCGGTTGCCCCCGTCGGTGGGCGAACGCCTAGGCGCGCGCCTCTTTCCAGAGCGTCATCACTTGCGCGGTCCCTACGGCCTGAGCGTTTCCGGGGCGGTTGCGCCTTCGGCGCCGGCGACGATACGCCGGACTCTTCCGCGAAGTGTCTTCGACTGACCTTGCGAGCTAGCCTGACCGCGCGAGGGTTGTCAACGCAAGATGATCCGGCTTTTGCCCATTCGCCTAGCCTGACGTTTTCTTCTTCTTGTGGCGCGCGGGCGGCGGGCCGCCAGTCCCGCCCTCGAAGCCGACGGCGATCGAATAGACGTCCGCCAGCTGGAGAGTCGACATCGGCAGCATGATTGGATCGGTCACGACGCGAAAGGCCCCGGCGGTGACGCCGTCCGTTGACGCCTCGACTTGATAGGTCTGCGCAAAGACGTCCGTCTTGTCGCTGTTGCGCGTCACCGTGATCTTCAGCGGCGCGCTAAAGGTCCCGGCCGCGCCTGCCGGCCCGATCACCACGTCGCCCTTCACGCCGATCTTGAGGCCGGCTTGCGAGGGGCCCGCGGGATCGCATTGGCGCGCCGTGTCGACGATGTTGAACTGATAGCGCACGGAAGCGTTGTCCGGGCCGCCGACGCGCAGCGCCGCGCCGTTGTCGACGATTTCGACTTCCGGGCAATTGATGTCCTGCGAGGCGACCGGGAGCACCTTCGGCTTGTCGCTCGGATTGGTTGCGGGTTGCCCGGCGACCGGCCGCGGGTTGGCGCCCGCGTTGACAGTGGAGACGTTCGGATCCTGATGGGAGAAAAAGCCGCCGACCGAGTCGCCGACTGAGCCGACCGTGCTGCAGCCGGCGAGGACGCCGAGGGCGGTCGAAAAAAGCGCGATTCGGACATACGTTGCGCGAACGATCATTGCGTCAGACTTCGACAATTGAGCGGCTGGGGTCCGTTTGAAGGACAGGGCGGTGCTTACCCCGCTGACGCCTTCAAGGCAATTGCTCGTAAGCCTCCTTGAAACCGGCGAGCGGCGCCTGCATGCCGACGCCCTGCTCAGGCGTCTGAAAGATGCCGAGCGTCGCGGTCTTTCCATTTTTCAGCTTGTCGATCAGGGCGCTGTCCATGGCGAGCTGGGCGACGCAGCCATTGGGGAGGCACTGCAGGAAGCTCAAGCGCCCGGCGTCCGCGTCGTCGATCCGCAAGCTCACGCCCGGAGGGAGCAGCACCCCGAGCGGCGCGATCACCCGCATGAGCCGCGCCTTGCGATCGGCGGTGTTGAGCACGATGACGACCAGGATCAGATTCGGCCGCTCCTGGTCGACGACGCTGAGCACGATCGCGCATTGCTCGTGTTCGGCGCCGGGCGGAGTCTCGCAGCGCGTCACCCAGTCGCCGTGCTTGTCCTTGATCGCGCCCTGCGTATCCGCCGCATCCGCCCGGCCGGCAGCGGCGAGAAGCGCCAGTCCGGCCACAAGGCTCAAGAGCGCCCGGCCGGCCTTCGATCGATTCGCGTCGGTGAACGCCGTCGTCCGCAATGACAATGATGCAATCCGTCGATCGGTTAGTGCGGAGACGAGCGAGGCCGCCATGGCGCGCCTGTCGCCGAAAAACGGCGCCAAAATGAGGCGGCGAGGGGCCGGAGATGGTGGGCGCTAGAGGGATTGAACCTCTGACCCCTACCATGTCAAGGTAGTGCTCTACCGCTGAGCTAAGCGCCCATCTCCCAGGGTCCCGAGCAGGCGAGCCCGCTCGAGGGCCGGCGGGGTATAGACGCTCGCGCCGCGGGGCGCAATGGGCGCCGCGAACCTTAAGGCCTTCGGAAGAGTCGCAACCCTCGATGGACGTTTCCGCGCTCACGTTACGCCCGGCTGCGCCCGCCGACATCGGCGCGGTGATGGCGATCGAGCGCTCGCCGGAGTTCGAGCTTTGCGTCGGGCGCTCCGAAGAGGCCGAGCATCGGGCGATGCTCGATTCGCCGTCTCACGCCTACCGCCTCGGGATCGGCGCGGGAGGCGCGATCGAGGCCTTCGCCATCCTGCGCGGCCTCGGCGACGTGCACGCCAACCTCTACCTCAAGCGCGTCGCCGTCGCCCGCCCCGGACGAGGGCTGGGCACGGCCTTCCTGAGCCTCGTTCTCGACGAAGCGTTCGGGCGAATGGGCGCCGAGCGCTTCTATCTCGACTGCTTCGCCGACAACGCCCGTGCGCAAGCCGCCTACCGCAAGCTCGGCATGAGCCGCGACGGCGTCCTGCGCCAGGCCTACCGTCTCGGCGACGGGACGCGGACCGACCTGGTGATGATGGCGATCCTGAAGGGCGAGTGGGAGGGGGCCCGGCGACTAAATACAATATGACCATGTTTGTAGTGTCTTGAATGACCTCTTTAGAGGGCGAGGCGGACGAGACAATGATCTCGGATCTGCAATAATCTGACTTGCGTTATCCCTCGCATTGACAACCCGCCCGCGCCATGATTTGCGAAACCGCGACGGGCGGGGGTTTCGCGCGTCGTCTGGATAAGGCCCATGCCTCGCTGCTGGTTGAAAACGACGACCAAAGCGCGTCCCGCCCCGAAAGGCGGGGCGAACGGCTGACTCGCGCCTTCCGCTACTCCCCGGCGGGGCGCCGGGGTTCAAGAGGTCCGATTGCTAAGATCGGATCGGAAGCGGGGAGCAGGGCAAAAAGGATTCTTCACCGATGTCAGGCTTCAAGGTCGCGGTCGCCGGCGCAACCGGCAATGTCGGCCACGAGATGCTTTCGATCCTCGCCGAGCGCCGCTTTCCCGTGTCCGAAGTGGTCGCGCTCGCATCCCCCGCCTCGATCGGGCGCGAGGTCTCGTTCGGCGACAAGACGCTGAAGTGCAAGGCGCTCGAGCACTATGACTTTTCCGACACCGACATCTGCCTCATGTCGGCCGGGGGCGCCGTGTCGAAGGACTATTCGCCCAAGATCGGCGCGAGCGGCTGCGTGGTCATCGACAATTCGTCGGCTTGGCGGATGGACCCGGACGTTCCGCTGATCGTGCCCGAGGTCAACGCGGCGGCGGCCAAG
>JBAUXQ010000755.1:0-2144 GCA_049584355.1 Roseiarcus sp.
GGTCAGGCTTCGCCTCGCGGATCGAGGCGAAATATTCGCCGGGATCGCGCACTTCATCGCCAAACCGCAGCGTCCAGAGCACGATTCCATTGTCGCGCGGCTTGAGGATCACCGCCCGTTCGCGGCGGTTCAGAACGAGCCGGGATACGCCGACCATCGCGGTTGACCGCATCGCGTCGCGAATGACGCAATAGGCTTCCTCGCCGACGGGATCGTCGGGCGTCACGTAATAAGGCGTATCGTACCAGATCCAGTCGATGCTCTCGGCGGCGACGAAAGTCTCGATGTCGATGGTGCGGGCGCTTTCGAGCGCAATCGATTCCAGTTCCTCGTCCTCGAGCAGGACATAGTCGTGTTCGCCGCGAGCGTAGCCCTTGACTTCGTCGTCCTCGCCGACCGGCCGGCCGGTTTCGGCGTCGACCGGCTGGCTGAGGATTCGATTGCCCGTCCGGCGGTTCAGAACATGGAAGCGAACCTTGTCCTCCTCGCTGGTCGCGGGCGTCATGGCCACCGGACAAGTGACCAGGCTGAGCTTCATGTAACCTTTCCAGAACGGACGAGAAGCCATTGATAGGTCCTCTTTTCAGGCCGCAGCCCCGTCTTCCTTCTCTCCCTTGGCGACGATGGCGAGCGCTTCGTCCGGCAGCGGCCGTTGCAGCGCCAGCGCGGCGGGCGTCTGCCCTTCGAGCCAAAGATCGGCTTCCGCCGCCGTGGTCAGTATGACTGGCATGGCCTTGGGGTGGATCGGAGCGACGACGGCGTTGGCGGCGGTGGTGAGAATTCCGTAGAGCTCATGCTCGCCCTCGACCGCCGCGCTCTTCGGCCCGCGCACCCCGCGCCAGCGCGTCCGTAAACCCGCGAACGCGAACAGCGGCCGATCGGTTCCAAGCGCGAACCAGATCGGCGTCTTGCGCGGCTTGGTGTCGGCATATTCGCAAAACGACGTCGCCGGGACGACGCAGCGGTTTCGCGCGCCGAGCCATCCTCGCCAGTGCGGGCTCGTCACGTTGCGGATGTTGGTCACCGGCTGGCCGCCGAACTGGGGCGGCCCGGGCATTCCCCACCGCGCCGTGACCAGCTCGCGCTCGCCGTCCGCTCCGCGCCGCACGATCGGCGCAAGCTGATCGGGAAAGATCGACGGAAAGAGCGGCAGGTTGCCGCTTCGATCGTGCTTCACGCTGAAAAGATCGCGGATCGCCGACTGGCCCTTGGTCAAGCTGTAGAGGTTGCACATGGCGCGCTCATTATGCCGCCCGGAGCCGCGAGCGCAATGAGCGCCTACCCGACCGGCAAGCGCGTCTCGACCAGTTCAACCCAGTAGGACGCGCCGGCCGGAATCACTTCGTCGTTGAAGTCGTAAGCTGGGTGGTGAAGGTTCGCGCCTTCGCCGGCGCCGACCTGGATATAGGCGCCCGGACAGGCCTCGAGCATGTAAGCAAAGTCCTCGCCGCCCATGACCGCCGCCGCGTGAGGATCGACGCTCGCCGAGACGCGCCGGGCCGCCTCGACGGCGAAGCCGGTCTCGGTCTCATGATTGACCATCGCCGGATAGCCCTGCTCCCAGGCGACCTCCGCCCGGCCGCCGTAGACTTCGGCGGTATGAGCCGCGATCGCCTTGACCCGCGCCTCCGCATGCGCGCGGAGCTCGGGATCGAACGTGCGAACGGTGCCGCGCAGCTCGACCGTCTCGGGGATGACGTTATAGGCGTCGGTCGCGGTGCGGAAGCTGGTGACCGAGACGACAATCGAATGCAAAGGATCGGAGTTGCGCGACACGATCGATTGCAGCGCCAACACGAGGTGGCTGGCGATGAGCGTCGGGTCGACCGTCGCATGCGGCCGCGCCGCATGGCCCCCGCGTCCGACGACGGTGATGGTGAACGTGTTGGTCGCCGCGTAGAACGGGCCGGGCCTGATTCCGAAAGCGCCCAGCGGCAGGCTGGGCGAATTGTGCATGCCGTAGATCTCGCGGATGCGGAAGCGGTCGATCAGGCCGTCGTCGACCATCGCCTTGCCACCCGCCCCGCCCTCCTCCGCCGGCTGGAAGATCACGGCCGCCGCGCCGTCGAAGTTGCGCGTCTCGGCAAGATATTTGGCGGCGCCGAGCAGCATCGCCGTGTGCCCGTCGTGGCCGCAGGCGTGCA
>JBAUXQ010000756.1:0-1560 GCA_049584355.1 Roseiarcus sp.
CCACCGGGCTCTGAGGGACGAGAACCATGGCGCTCAAGACATACAAGCCGATCACGCCGGGCCTTCGCCAGCTCGCGCTCGTCGACCGCAGCGACCTCTACAAGGGCAAGCCGGTCAAGGCGCTGACCGTCGGCAAGGCCGAGAAGGGCGGACGCAACAACGCCGGCCGGATCACCGTGCGCTTCCGCGGCGGCGGTCACAAGCAATCCTACCGCATCGTCGATTTCAAACGCCGCAAGCTCGACGTCGCAGGCAAGGTCGAGCGGCTGGAATACGATCCCAACCGCACCAGCTTCATCGCGCTCATCAAATATGCCGACGGCGAGCAGGCCTACATCATTGCACCCCAGCGGCTTTCGGTCGGCGACGAGGTGATCGCCGGCGTCCAGGTCGACGTGAAGCCCGGGAACGCAATGCCGCTCGCCAACATTCCCGTCGGCACGATCGTCCACAACGTCGAGATGAAGATCGGCAAGGGCGGGGCGATCGCCCGCTCCGCCGGAACCTATGCGCAGATCGTCAGCCGCGACCAGGGCTATGTTTCGCTGCGGCTAAGTTCCGGCGAGCAGCGGCTCATTCACGGCCAGTGCTTCGCCTCGATCGGCGCGGTCTCCAATCCGGACCACATGAACGCTTCGCTCGGCAAGGCCGGCCGCAACCGCTGGCTCGGACAGCGCCCGCACAATCGCGGCGTCACCATGAACCCGGTCGACCATCCGCACGGCGGCGGCGAAGGACGCACCTCGGGCGGCCGGCATCCGGTCAGTCCGTGGGGAAAGCCGACCAAGGGCAAGAAGACCCGTTCAAACAAGGCGACCGACAAATTCATCGTCGCGTCGCGGCACGTGCGCAAGAAGAGAGGCTGAGCCATGACCCGCTCGATCTGGAAGGGGCCGTTCGTGGACGGCTATCTGTTGAAGAAGGCCGACGTCGCACGCGGGTCGGGCCGCTCCGACATCATCAAGATCTGGAGCAGGCGCTCGACCATCCTGCCGCAGTTCGTCGGTCTCACGTTCGGCGTCTACAACGGCCACAAGCACATTCCTGTGTCGGTGTCGGAGGAGATGATCGGCCACAAGTTCGGGGAATTCGCCCCGACCCGCACGTTTCACGGCCATTCCGCCGACAAGAAGGCCAAGAGGGCTTAAACGCCGATGTCCAAGCCATCGAACCCGCGCCGACAGGCGGAGAATGAAGCCAAGGCGACGACGCGCATGCTGCGCGTCAGCACGCAGAAGCTCAACCTGCTCGCCCAGCTCATCCGCGGCAAGAAGGTCGCGACCGCGCTCGCCGATCTCGAATTCTCGAGAAAGAGGATTTCGGTCGAGGTCAAGAAGACGCTCGAGTCGGCGATCGCCAACGCCGAGAACAACCATGATCTCGACGTCGACGATCTCGTCGTCGCCCAGGCCTGGGTCGGCAAGGACATGGTGCTGAAACGCTTCAGCCCGCGGGCGCGCGGACGGGCGGGGCGCATCGAGAAGCCGTTTGCCAGCATCACCATCGTCGTGCGGGAAGTCGCCGCCGTCGACGCCAAAGCCGCTTAGGAAGAAAGACCCT
>JBAUXQ010000757.1:0-3303 GCA_049584355.1 Roseiarcus sp.
TTCGAGACCTATCCGGTCAATCCGGGCCACGCCGGCGGCCTCATTCGCGGCCGGCCGGCCTTCGCCCGGCTTGCCGACGTCCCGGCCCGGATCGACGTGGTCGACGTCTTCCGCAGATCCTCCGCCGCCGGCGGGGTCGTCGACGAAGCGTTGCGCCTCGACCCCCTGCCCCGCGTGATCTGGATGCAGCTTGGCGTCGTCGACGAAGAGGCGGCCATGCGAGGACGCGCGAAAGGCGTGACCGTTGTCATGGACCGCTGCCCGAGGATCGAATTCCGGCGGCTCTTCAGCGGACCGCAAGTCATGGCGCGCTGAATCCGGGCGGAAGCGCCGCCGCAAGCGGGCCGGAGCCGAAATCCAAGCCAGCCGCAACAAAATCCAAGCTACCCGAAATAAAAACCAAGCCAGCCGCAACGAAATCCAAATCCGGCGCAACGAAATCCAAATCCCTTATCCTTCCACGAATCCAGTCTTTCCAACGGGTTATGGCCGCTTCCGGCGGCCAGGACTCGGACGTGATCAGATCGAAGGGCGCGCGATCCCGCTCGGATCGGCCAACAGGCGTTTCTGGAAAAACTAAAGCACGTGTCCAGCGCATTGGCAAGATAATGTCGACAACCGCCCAGTGTCCGACCCTTCTCTCGCCGCGCTCGAGCGTGAATCGGACAGCTCCCGGCCCCGAAACTGGAACGTCTGGCCAGTTGACGGCTCGACGGCGACGCGCCAAGGACGGGCGCCTTTAGGGGGGACACATGGTCGAAGCGCCCGGGTGGCCTGGAATTCCGGCTCGATGGACCTCGAGCGCAAAGGACGGGGTCGGCGCCGCGCTCACCCAGGGCAGCCAGGTGTGGTTCACCATCAGCCACGGCATCGTTAATGAAATCTACTATCCGCGGGTTGACCAGGCCTGCGTCCGCGATGTCGGGCTCATTGTCACCGACGGGGGCGCTTTCTTCGCCGAGGTCAAGCGCGACTGCGACACGGTCGTCGAGCGTATCGAAGACGGGGTTCCCGCCTTCCGGCTGACCAGCACGCATCGCGGCGGCCGATTCCGCCTGATCAATCAGGTGATCGCGGACCCGCGCAGCGATTCGATCTTGCTGCACATTCGCCTCGAAAATTCCTCCAAGACTGCGCTACGCCTATTCGCCTTGCTCGCCCCGCACCTCGTCAACGCGGGGGCGCACAACAACGGCAAGCGCAGCGAGTACAAGGGGCGCCACATCCTCTCCGCAGTCGGCGACGGCACGCACCTGACGATGCTGGGGAGCCCGTCGTTCCTCGCCAGCTCCGTCGGCTTCGTCGGCGCCTCGGACGGATGGCGGCAGCTTCGCGACCATGGGCGGCTGATCGACCAGTACGACACCGCGACCGACGGCAACATCGCCTTGTCGGCTGAGCTTGCCATGGGGGCCGACGGCGGCTCGGTTCTGGCGGTCGGTTTTGGCCGCACTTCGGCGGAAGGCGCCTATCACGCGCGGACGTCGAGCATGAGCCCGTTCGAGACGATCTTGAACGACTATTCGGCCGGCTGGCGCGCCTGGCAATCCGGCTTGCGCACGATGGAGCGGCGCGCTCATGGCCAGAATATGTATCGCGTAAGCGCCAACATCCTGCGCGTCCATCAGACTCCGACGTTCCCGGGAGGCTTCATCGCCAGCCTGTCGATTCCGTGGGGCTTCAGCAAGGGCGACGACGACATGGGGGGCTACCATCTCATCTGGCCCCGCGATCTCTGCGAGACGGCCGGCGGGCTGCTCGCATGCGGCGCGCACAGCGAAGTGCGTCAAATCCTGCGTTACCTGCGGGCGACTCAGGAGGGGGACGGCTCGTGGCGGCAGAACTATTGGCTTGACGGCGCGCCCTATTGGGGCGGCGTGCAGCTCGACGAGTGCGCGTTCCCGATGCTGCTCCTGGACATGGCCCGACGCGAGGGCGCGCTTGGGCTCCCGGACCTGCAACAGTTCTGGCCGATGGTCGAGCGGGCGGCTGGCTTTGTCTTGCGGACCGGACCCAGAACCAAGCAAGACCGCTGGGAGGAAAACGCCGGCTATACGCCCTTCACCCTCGCCGTGGCGATTGCGGCGCTGCTCGCCGCGGCGGAGATCGCCGAAGCCTGCGACATCGAGGCGCTTCCGGCTCTGCTGCGCGACACGGCTGACGCCTGGAACGAGCAGATCGAGGACTGGATCTACGTCGAGGATACGCCGCTCGCGCGGGAAGCTGGCGTTCCCGGCTACTACATCCGGGTCGCTCCCGAATCTCCCGCGAAGGGGGGCCCGGACGTTCATGGACTGATCCAGGTGCGCAACCACGAGGCCGGAAGCGGAGCGATCGCCGCGGACGAACTCATCAGCACGGATGCGATCGCGCTCGTCCGGTTCGGGCTGAGGGCCCCCGACGATCCGCGCATGCTCAGCACGATCGCGGTCATCGATCGTCTGCTCAAGGTCGAACTGCCGCAGGGGCCCGGCTGGCATCGTTATAATCTCGACGGCTACGGCGAGAAGGCGGACGGAAGTCCCTTCGACGGGGTCGGGATCGGCCGCGCCTGGCCGCTTCTGGCGGGCGAACGGGCGCATTACGCGCTTGCGGCGGGAAGGCGCGGCGAGGCGGAAGCGCTGCTCGCGACGATCGAGGCGCAGACCAGTCCCGGCGGCCTCATTCCCGAGCAGGTGTGGGACGCGGCGCCCATTCCCGAAAGGGACCTTCAGCCCGGCAAGCCGACCGGCTCGGCGATGCCCCTCGTCTGGGCGCATGCGGAATATGTGAAGCTGTTGCGCTCGCTCGCCGACGGCAGGGTGTTCGACCTGCCCCCTCACACAGCGCGCCGCTACCTCGGCAAGACCCGGAATGCGCGCTGCCGGCCGTGGCGCGAGGATTGCCCGACGGGCGGCGTCCTCTCCGGACAGAACCTGCGGCTCGATCTGGCCGCGGAGTCGATCGTCCGCTACACGCGCGACGGCTGGAAGACCCAGGCCGACGTCGCGACGAGCGCCACAGCCCTCGGCCTGCATATCGCGGAACTCCCGACGGCGGGAATGGCGGTAGGCGACAAGCTCGTCTTCACCTGGCGCCGAAAAGCCGACGAGGTCTGGCGCGGGCGGGATTTTGAGGCGCGCGTCTTAGCGCCGCCGAAAGCGCGGGGGTAGGCCGAGAGCCGATTGTACCCGAGTACGGACCGCTTTTGCTCGGACGGGGGTCGCGCCTTGCGTCTCCGATTGAGCCCATACTCTATTGCCTACCTATAATAAGTCCTGGCGGTCGGCGCGGCTCTCCACCCTGACCCGCCCCCGCAAGGTG
>JBAUXQ010000758.1:0-4630 GCA_049584355.1 Roseiarcus sp.
GCGCTAGGCCTTCGGTCGGCTCATCCATCACAAGAAGCCGCGGATTGCCAAGCAGCGCCCGCGCGATCGCCAGCATTTGCTGTTCGCCGCCTGACAGCTGGCCGCCGCCGTTCGTGCGCCGCTCGGCTAGGCGCGGAAAGATCGAATAGGCCCGTTCGACCGTCCAGTCGCCGCGCGCCCGGGCGCTGAGCCGCAATGTCTCATCGACCGAAAGGCTCGGCCAAAGGCGCCGGCCTTGCGGGACATAGCCGACGCCGGCGCGCGCGATCGTATGGGGCTCGAGTCCGACGAGATCGCGCCCCTCGAAACGGATGGTCCCGGAGCGCACCGGCATCAGGCCGACAATCGCGTTGCACAGCGTCGTCTTGCCCATGCCGTTGCGCCCGACGACGGAGAGGACCCCGCGTTCGAGCGTCAGCGAGACGCCTTGCAAAGCGTGCGACTCGCCGTAGTAGACCTGAAGGTCCTGCACCTGCAGGATGGCCTTCGTCTTCGGGGCCGTGTCGGCGCGGGGTTTATCCATGCGCCGACCCGAGATAGATCGCCTGAACGTCGTCGTCGTCCTCGATCTCCTGCGGCGCCCCTTCCTTGAAGACGCGGCCGTTGTGCATGATCGTCACATAGGACGCGACGCGCAACGCAACGTCGAGATCATGTTCAATGATAATGTAGCCGATATGCGGCGGCAGGGCGTTGAGAATGGCGACCAGTTCGCGCCGCTCGGTAGGAGAGAGTCCGGCCGCGGGTTCGTCGAACAGGATGAATCGCGGCGCGCCGGTGAGAGCCAGGGCGATTTCGAGCTGACGCTGCTGGCCGTGGCTGAGGGTCGACACGGGCTTTTCAAGGATATCGTCGAGTTGGACCGAATGGGCGATCGTTCGGGCCTGCGCCATCGGCGCGTCGGCCGCGCCCGGACGCAGCAAGGAGAGCCGGCTGCGCGAAACGCCGCGGCAGGCGACGAAGATGCTGTCGATCACTGTCAGGCCGGCGAAGAGCTGGCTGATCTGATAGGTCCGGCGCAGTCCACGCCGAATCCGCTCGTGGACGGGGAAGTGCGTCACATCCTCGCCGAAGAAGCGGATGCGGCCGGACGATGGAGGAAAATCGCCGGTGACGGCGTTGAATAGCGTCGTCTTGCCTGCGCCGTTGGAGCCGAGGACGGCCCGCCTCTCGCCGGCGCCGACCCGAAGGTTGACGTCGGCGAGCGCAACCAAGGCGCCGAACTGACGGCCCACGCCCTCAAGCTCCAGCGCGAATGTGGAGTTCGAGGAGAGGCGTTCGACGACGGCCTGGTCGACCATGGCGGCTTTTGTTTCAGCGGCTCATGATGGACGTCACTTGCAGTCCGGATTGTCGCGATTGGCGACGCCCAACTTGAGGAAGTCCGCTTCGGGGATCCCAAGTGTCTGGTTCACCGCCGGGATGACCTTTACAACCTTGTTGTAGAGATGGCCGTCGTCGGCCTTGGCGACCTCGGTCAGGTAATTGTCGGCGATCGCCTGGCGGTTCTTGTCTAGCTTGACCTTGCCGGTCGGCGTGTCGAGATCGAGTGTGGCCAGCGCGTCGCGGAACTTCGCCTGATTGTCCGACAGATCGCCCTTGACCTTATCAAGCGCCGCCAGCATCGCCTTGGCCTCGATGTAATAGCCTTGTGCGAACAGCGACGGGGACGGGAACCCGTCCTTATACGCTGCCTTGTAGTCGGCGACGAACTTCTTCCAGGCCGGACTATCGTCGTTGTCTGCAATCGGGCCGGCCGCGGGCGTGCCAATCACGTAGTCGCGCTGCTTGCCCTGCGTGCCGAGCACGGTCTGGTCGACCGTGATCGAGCCGCCGATCAGAGGCGCGGTTCCGCCGGCCTGCTGATATTGAGTGAGGAAATTGACGCCGTCAGCGCCGCCAAGCGCGACATAGATCGCATCGACCTTGTCGGGGATCGCGGCAATCACCGAGGAGAAGTCCTTGTTGCCGATCGGCACCCAGAACTTCTTGGGCACGTGGCCCCCGGCCTTGCAGAAGTCGGCCATGAAGCCGAACACCTGCGTGTATGGGAACGAGTAGTCCTCCGCGACCGTGACGACGGTATGGTAGTGTTTGTCGTTATAAGCATAAGACCCGAGCCCGGCCATCCACTGCGCGCCGTCGGTCGTGAAGCGGTAGAAATTCGGCGCCGGATCGCGCAGCGTCGTATCCTGCGCGGCCGAGGTGCCGTTGATGAAAGTGACGTTCGGCTGGGTCTTGGCGTAGTCCTTCACCGCAAGCCCTTCGTCGCCGGAGAGCGGCCCGATCAGAATCGCAACGCCGTCCTGCTCCACGAGCTTGCGGGCGGCCTTCACGGCGCTGTCAGGAGAGGCGTCGGACGAGCCCTTGATGACGTCGATCTTCTTGCCGCCGGCCATGTAATTGGCCTCTTTGAAGGCGAGCTCGGCGCCTCGTACGCTGTCCTGACCGAGGACCGTGAACGGCCCTTCGAGGGTCGCCAGCAGGCCGACCTTGATCGAGTCATCCGCCAACGACGCCCGTGGCGCCAACGCCGCGCTCGAGAGCACGGCCAGAGCAATCATCGTTCCATGCGTTTTCATTTGCTTCCTCCCAGATTGGAGGCCCTTCTGGACCTCCGTTGAACAGGCTTTCCCTCAGCTCATGCTTCGCGCAGCGGTCTTTGGGCGAGCGCCGGCGCGATACGCCGCCACAAGCCGAGTACGCCATCGGGCGAAACAAAGACCACGATGAGAAAAATTGCGCCGATCAAGGTATTGAAGCGATCCGCTCCGACGATATCGATCGCGAAGGTCTTCAAGATCACATAGAGCGCCGCGCCGAGAAATGGACCGATCGGATGGCGCAGGCCGCCGATCACGGCGATGACCAGCACGCTGACCACCTCGCCGACGCTGACCGTGCCCGGCGAAATCCGCCCGTTGAACCAGACATATAGCACGCCGGCGGCGCCCGCGATGAGGCCGGCGAAGAAGAAGGCGGCGACGCGCAGCATCGTCACGTCGTGTCCGACGGCGCGCGCCCGGCGAGGGTTGTCGCGCGACGCCATCAGCGCCAGGCCGAAGGTCGAACGGGCGGCATAGACGACGGCGCAGTACAACAGCGCGGCGACCGCAAGGCAAAGGTAGTAGAAAGGAACGGCGTTGCGCCACGCGACGCCGAAGACGACCGGAGCCGCCACGCCGCGAAATCCGGAATGGCCGTTGAACAGCCAGTAATTCTGTTGCGCAAGGTAGAAGAACGCCACGGCCGTCGCGAGAGTGATCATGATGGTATAGATGCCGGCGGTGCGCACGGCGATCGCCCCGATCAGCGCGGAGACGACTCCGGCGATCAGGATCGCCACGGGAACGTAGATCTCCCAAGGCCAGTTGAAGCCGAGAACGCCGGCGCCATTCGGTCCCAGGATGGCGACGACGTAGCCCGCGACGCCAGCGACGGTGAGCTGGGTCATCGAGACCATGCCGCCATAGCCGGCGAGCACCATCAGCGACAATGCGATCATGCCGAGAATCAGCGTTTGAGCGCCAAGCTGGAACACCACGAAGGGCGAGGCGAGGAGCGGAAACAGCACCAGCGCGACGCCGAGGGCCGCAGTCGCCGGCGTCAGCTCGGTTGTGACGACGTCGTCCGCGGCGGGAGGGCGCACGGGATCGGCAAGGCGCGTCCGCGCGTTGCCGACGATCCCCTGCGGCCGCAGCGCCAGAGTCAGGACCATGATGACGAAGGTCAACACGACCCCATAGGTAGGGAAATAGACGAGGCCGAGCTGCTCGGCGAGCCCGACGATCAAGGCGCCAGCCGCGGCGCCCACGATCGAGCCCATGCCGCCGACAATGACGACGACCAGCGACGCCATCAGATAGCGCACGTCCTCACCGGGCGCGACCGATAGCGCTGAGCCGCCTATCACCCCGGACAGCCCCGCAAGAAACCCGCCGATCGCGAAAACGCCCACAAACAGCAGGCGGACATTGACGCCGGTCGTCGAAAGCATGGCGCGGTCATCCACCCCCGCGCGGATCATGGTGCCGAACTTGGTCTTGTTCAGCGCAAGCCAAAGCCCGACTCCGATGACAATTGACACGGCGAGAACGACAAGGCGGTACAGCGGGTATCGCAATGTTACGACCTGCCCGTTTGCCTTGATCGTCGTGATGATCGGTGTCGATACCGCCCCGTCGAGCCAGGGCGGGATCGAGAACTGATAGGTTTTGCCGCCCCAGACCGCCAGCATCAGGTCGGCGGCGACGATCGAGATGCCAATGGTGACCAGCGTCTGCCGGAGCTCGTCGCCGGTCAGGCGCTGGAAGACCAGAACCTGAAGCAGCGCGCCAATGACGGCAATGGCAAGCGCGCCCGCGATGACACCCACGAACCAATTGTCGCTCCAGAGCGCAGCGTCGTAGCCGATATAGGCTCCCAGCAGGTAGAGCGAGCCGTGCGCGAGGTTGACGTTGCGCATGAGGCCGAAGACAAGCGTGAATCCGCTGGCGACGAGAAAGTAGAGGCCCGCCAGCGTCACGCCGTTGAGCACCGCGCTGACGAAGGTCTTCTTGCCATCGAGTAGCCAGTCGAGCCAGTCCGGCCAGACGCCGAAAATCATCCAGAGCATGATCGCGGCGGCAAA
>JBAUXQ010000759.1:0-1578 GCA_049584355.1 Roseiarcus sp.
GGCAATACCACGCGCGCGCCGCTCGCGCTTCTCGACGAGCCTTGGGGGAGGGGCGGGCGCCTCATTGTGCTCGAGCCGCGTCGTCTCGCCGCCCGCGCCGCCGCTTCCCGCATGGCGGCGACCCTGGGCGAGAAGGTCGGCGAGACGATCGGCCTGCGCGTGCGGCTGCAAAGCCTCGTCTCCAGGCGCACCCGGATCGAGGTTGTCACCGAGGGCGTGTTCACCCGGATGATCCTCGACGATCCGGCGCTCGAAGGCGTCGCAGGGGTTCTGTTCGACGAGTTCCACGAGCGCTCGCTCGACGCCGACCTCGGCCTGGCGCTGGCGCTCGACGCGCAGGGCGCGTTAAGCGAAAACCTGCGCATTCTCGTCATGTCGGCGACGCTCGACGGCGCGCGCGTTCGCGCGCTGCTGGCGGACGCGCCGCTGATCGAAAGCGAGGGCCGCGCCTATCCGGTCCAAACGCGCTACGTCGCACGGAGCCCTGGCGCCCGGATCGAAGATGAGGTCGCGCGCGCGACGCTCGAAGCGTTCGGTCGCGAAAGCGGCTCGATCCTGGTCTTCTTGCCGGGAATGGGCGAAATCCGCCGCGTCGCCGAGACCCTGGCGGCGCGGGTCGGGCGGCCTGACGTCGACATCGCGCCGCTATACGGGGCGCTGGACTCGCGCGCGCAAGACCTCGCCATCGCGGCGCCGAAGCCCGGGCGGCGCAAGATCGTGCTCGCGACCTCGATCGCCGAGACGTCGCTGACGATTCAAGGCGTGCGCGTCGTTATCGACAGCGGGCTCATGCGGGTTCCGGTCTATGAGCCGGACGTTGGGCTCACTCGTCTTGAGACGGTCCGGGTCAGCAAGGCCAACGCCGACCAGCGGCGCGGGCGCGCGGGGCGCGTAGAGCCGGGCGTCTGCTATCGCCTGTGGCAGGAGGCCGCGACCGGCGGACTTCAGCCCTATGCCGCGCCCGAGATTCTCTCCGCCGACCTCTCCGGCTTCCTGCTCGACTGCGCGCTGTGGGGCGTTTCCGATCCGGCGACGCTTCGCTTCCTCGATCCGCCGCCGCGCGCCGCGTTAGCCGAAGCGCGCGCGCTCTTGACGGCGATCGCCGCGCTCGACGGCGAGGGCCGGATCACCGAGGAGGGGCGCGCGATTTCCCGCCTCGCGTTGCCGCCGCGCCTGGCGCGGATGGTCGTCGACGCCGCGCGCGCCGGCGACGCAAGGACTGCCAGTGAGGTCGCGGTCGTCTTGACCGAGCGCGGGCTCGGCGGCGACTCGGTCGATCTTGCGACCCGGCTCGACGCCTTTCACCGCGACCGCTCGCCGCGGGCCGACGACGCCAGGCGGCTCGCGCAAGGGCTCGCGGCGAGGGCGGCGCAGGCCATCGCCCTCATCCGGCCCTTCGGGCCACCTTCTCCCAAAGGGAGAAGGGAGCGCGCACTTCTCCCTCTGGGAGAAGTTGGCCGGCGAAGTCGGCCGGATGAGGGCGCTCCCCACGACCATCCGGGCGCCCTTCTCGCCTCAGCGTATCCCGACCGCATCGCGATGGCCCGCGGCAGGCGCGGCGAATTCCTGATGGCCAAC
>JBAUXQ010000760.1:0-2279 GCA_049584355.1 Roseiarcus sp.
GGCGCGGCGCTGCAGCAGGGATCGCAGGGCTTCAACGTCGCCCGCCAAGCCGCGCTTCGCGCCGGGCTGCCGACCAGCGTCGCCGGCATGTCGGTCGACCGGCAATGCGCCTCGGGTCTCATGGGGATCGCCATCGCGGCCAAGCAAATCGTTGACGACGGCATGAGCATCACCGTCGGCGGCGGGCTCGAATCGATTTCGCTGGTCCAGAACGACAAGATGAACCGCTACCGGGCGACTGACCCGTGGCTCGTCGAGCATCGCGACGACATCTACATGTCGATGCTCGAGACGGCCGAAATCGTCGCTGAGCGTTACAAGATCTCGCGCGAGCGCCAGGACGAGTATGGCGCGCAGTCGCAGGCGCGCGCCGCCGCGGGCGTGGCCGCCGGCCGGTTCGAGGCCGAAATCGCGCCTCTTCCGAGCGTGATGAAAGTCGTCGACAAAGCGACCGGCGCCGTCTCCGACAAGGCAGTGACGCTGAAAAACGACGAGGGCATCCGCGCCGACACGACGCTCGCCGGCCTCGCGGCGCTCAAGCCCGTGTTCACCGAAGGGCTGCATCTCAAGCAGCCGGGCCAGAACATCACCGCCGGCAACGCCTCGCAACTGTCCGACGGCGCGAGCGCCTGCGTCTTGATGGAAGCCAGGCTCGCCGGCCAGCGCAATCTGACTCCGCTCGGCATCTACCGCGGCATCGCGGTCGCCGGCTGCGATCCGGACGAGATGGGCATCGGCCCAGTGTTCGCGGTGCCGAAGCTGCTCAAGGCGCACGGCCTCAAGATCGACGACATCGACCTTTGGGAATTGAACGAAGCGTTCGCGGTCCAGGTCCTCTATTGTCGCGACAAGCTCGGCATCGACAACGACAAGCTCAACGTCGACGGCGGCGCGATCGCGGTCGGCCACCCTTATGGCATGAGCGGCGCGCGCCTGACCGGCCACGCGCTGATCGAAGGCAAACGGCGCGGCGCGCGCCATGTCGTGGTGACGATGTGCATCGGCGGCGGCATGGGCGCGGCCGGCCTGTTCGAGGTCGCATGAGTTCAGGGCGCCGAGGTGAATGAAACGAACGTCATGGCGCCGCTTCAGGCCTTTCATGGCCTGAAGCCGCCGGCGCCCATCTGGTTTGAGAACGCAATCGCCGAGGAGCCGGAGCGGACGTTCGTCACTGTCGAGGGCGCCCGGGTCGAGACGCTCGCCTGGGGAAAGCGCGGCAATCCGGGGCTCGTCTTTCTGCATGGCGGCGCCGCGCACGCCGACTGGTGGTCGTTCGTCGCGCCGTTCTTCGCCCGCGAGCGGCGGGTGGTCGCGCCGACGTTCACCGGCATGGGCCGTTCCGACTGGCGGCAAGTCTATTCGTTCGACCAATTCGTGCGTGAGGCGCGGGAAGCGGGACGGGCGGCAGGCGCCTACGAGGCCGGGCCGCCCACCGTCGTCGGCCACTCGTTCGGCGGACGCGTGGCGATGGGCCTCGCCGGCGATTTCGGCGGGGAGCTTCAGGGCGCGGTGATGGTCGACCCGCCTTTCTTCGCCAAGGAGAATTTGCGCCCCCGCTCGCCGCCACGGCCGACCAAGGAGCGCCGGATCCAGCATTCGCTTGCCGCGGTCGTCGCCCGCTTCCGCCTCGCGCCGCCCCAGGTTTGCGAAAACCTTTTCATTCTCGACTTCATCGCCCGGCGCTCGGCCGCCGAGATCGTCGACGCCGAGGGCAAGCGCGGCTGGGCTCTATGCTTCGATCCGCACTTCTGGGAGAAGTTCACCCGCATCGACCCGACCGCGCTCATCACTGCCGCCCGCTCGCCGCTGGCGCTCATCCGTGGCGAGAAGTCGCAGCTCTTCCATCCCGAGGACGCCGCCCATCTTCTGAGCCTCATCCCTCCCGGCTCGCCCTATGTCGAGATCCCCGAGGCCGAGCATCACGTGATGATCGACCAGCCGATCGCTTTCGTGGCGGCGCTGCGCGCGCTGCTCGCGGCGTGGCCGCGACAACCATGAATGGAACATCACGAGGGGCATGAGCCGTGCAGTCGTTTCTCCAGGCGGCGTCACTTCCATCGCCACTCCTCCTCCCAACCCGGTTACTTCAGCCTCACCACCACCGCGTGACGTGGGCGATGCCGCTTGAGCTATCCGAGAAGCGATGCCGTCGCTTACACGACCGCGGCGGACTGAGACTTGCGACGGAATCGCATCGCGGCCCCAAGTCCCGCGAACCCGAGCAGCATCATGGTCCATGTGGCGAGTTCAGGGACGACCGGGTAAAGCGTGACATCGGC
>JBAUXQ010000761.1:0-11447 GCA_049584355.1 Roseiarcus sp.
CGCCGGTGAAGCCGAGCAGGAAGTTGAGCGACATCGCCGCCAGGCCCATGACGACGATGCGGGTGGCAAGCTCGGTATAGCCGCCGATCGCGCCCATCCAGAACGGCATGAACAGAAGCAGGAGGCAGACGGCGGCGTCGAAGGCCCGGGCGCGCGCCGCCGTCAATGCACTCTCCCCTCTTCGCCGAGAAGGCCGCGGGGCCGGATGAGCAGCACCAGCCCCATCATCACATAAATCACCGCTTCGGTGGCGGAGGGAAAATAGACCGCCGCCAGTCCGGACGCGACGCCGATCATCAAGCCGCCGAGGAGCGTTCCGAGCAGACTGCCGAGGCCGCCGACGATGATCGCGACGAAGCTCGGCATGATGAGATTGGCGCCGATGGTCGGCGAAAGGCCGAGGAGGCCAGCCGCCAGCACTCCGGCGAGGCCGGCCATGTAGATGCCGATGCCGAAGTTGAGGCTGCGCAGGACCCGGACATTGACGCCGAGCGTCGAGACCGTGTCGAGGTCGCGCGTGCCGGCGCGGATGCGCATGCCGAGGCGGGTGTAATTGAGCACCGCGAACAATCCGCCGACCGCCGCCACGACGATAACGATCATGAACACCCGATATCCGGTGACAAAGAAGAACTGGCTCGAGAGCGAGGTCGTGAGAAAGGCTGGCAATTGGAACGGCAAGCTCTGCGCGCCCCAGATGAAGCGCGTAGCGTCCTCGAAGATGTAGGCGAGGCCGAACGTCAGGAGCAGGCCGTAGAGCGGATCGCCGCCATAGAGCGGGCGGATCAGGAGGCGTTCGATGACGAGGCCGAGCGCGGCGGTGAGGAGGGGCGCGACGATCAGCGCGCCCCAGAAGCCGATATAGGGAATGAGCGTGAACGCGAGATAGGCGCCGAGCGCGAGAAACCCGCCATGGGCGAAGTTGATGACCCCGCTCAGGTTGAGGATTAGCGACAGGCCGAGCGCCATCAAGGCGTAGAACGCGCCGACGATCAGGCCGTTGAAGACATTGAACAGGACAACTTGAGTCATGCGATGATCGTCGCTCGCGCGTGGGGCGGCGGCGGGAGCGGAGCGCTCCCGCCTTTCGCGTGAGGCTCAGGTCGGCCAGGTCATCTTGCAGCCGCTCTCCTCGACCGTGCCCGCAACCTTCGCGCCGTCGACGACGGAGGTGACCTTGACGAGGTCATCCGGCGCTGAACCGGTCGCTTGGGCGTTTCCAACAAACAGCGAGGCGAGAAGCTGATTCTGCCCCGCTCGGTACACCGCCGGATTCGGCCCAAGCGCTATCTCGGGCGGCAGTTGGAAATCCTGCAATGCTTTCGCCATCTCGACCGCCTTCAACGACTTGGCCTTCTCGGCGGCGAGCGCGCAGGTCCAGGCCGAAACGTAGCCGAACCAGGTGCGCGCCGTTGGCACGCGGCCGGTGCGCTTCTTCGTCGCCTCGACGAATTCCGCCACGTGCGGCACGCCGGGCTGGTTCCAGTACCATTCGAAGACCCAGGTCCCGACTCGCGCCTCGGGAGGAAGACCTTCGAGCGGCTCCATCTCCTGCTGCGCGCCAGCCAGATGGACCTTGTTCTGCAAGCCGAACTGCACCGCCTGCTTGAGGGCGTTGAGCATGTCGTCGCCCTGGACGAGAAAGACAATGACGTCGGGGTTCGCCGCCTGCGCCTTGATGAGATAGGATGAGAAATCGACCGTGCCGAGCGGCGTGAGGTCGCCGCCCACTCTTTCGCCGCCCAGAGCAGCGATCGCCTTGACCATGCCGGACTCAAGGGTGTGACCGAAGGAATAGTCGGGCGTGATGTAGTAGTACTTCTTGCCGTAGTCCTTTACCAACGGGCCAGCGATGGCGTTCGCCTCCATTTGCGTTGTGTTGCACACCCGGAAAACGTTCCAGTGGCAGCTCGAACCGGTGATCGCGTCGGTGTGGCCGCCTGGCACGATGTGGAGCACGCCCTTTTCGTTCGAAACCTGGGCCATGGCGAGCGCAAGCGCCGAGTTCACGTTGCCGAGCAGGAAGTCGACCTTGTCGCTGTCGATGAGCTTGCGCGCCTTCTGCACCGCCTGGCCGGCGTCGCCACTGGTCGAGTCCTCGACCACGAGCGTCGCCTGACGCCCAAGAATGCCGCCCTTGGCGTTGATCTCGTCGATCGCCATCTGGCAGCCGATCATCTCGTTCTTGCCGTTGACGGCGTAAGTGCCGGTCAGCGGGTTGTCGAGACCGAGCTTGACCATATCGGCCGCGCGGGCGCGGATGACGAATGGGCTGGCGAACTGGGCGACGGCTAGGGTCGCCCCGGTTTTGATGAGTGTGCGCCGGTCGATGCCGGCGCGCCGATGCGGTGTGGGCACTGTTTGCTCCCTTGTCTGGATGACTTCGTTCAAGCGAGGCGCAACCGCGCCAAGCCTGACTATCCTTCTGATGGACCGTGCGGCACCTTCGTATTTGCGCCGCTAATCCGTCAAGCGCGGTGGCGCAATTGCTGAGACCGCCTATGGTATTATTTTACTTAGTCGACCTGGCCCTTGGCGACAAGGGGCGCCGAGTGGTCAGCCGCCGAAAATCACCTTGCGGAAGCGGACGCTGGCGACGGTGAAATAGACAACCCCGATGACCAACATCGCGACCAGTGGACGCCAGACAAGCGTGAGGTCGGCGCCGCGGAACAGCACCGCCTGGGCGAATTGCACGAAATGGGGCGTCGGGCTGATCGTCTGAATGAAATATTGCAGCCAGACCGGCATGCTCTCCATTGGCGTGCTCGAGCCGGAGAGCAGTTGCGTCACCATCAGCACCGGCATGGCCAGGAGGCCGAACTGGCCCATCGTCGTGGCGAGCGTGCCAAGGAGGATGCCGAGCGCCGCGACGACGAGCGCATAGATCGCCGCCCCGATCAGGAACACCAGCAAAGACCCGTTGATCGGCGAGCCGATCCACCAGTGCACGACGAATTGCAGCGACAGCATCGCTGCGACGAGGATCACGAGGCCATTGGCGATCATCTTGGCGAGCATGATCTCCGATGGCACGACCGGCATGACCAGTAGATGTTCGACCGTGCCCTGCTCGCGTTCGCGGATCAGCGCCGCGCCGGTGAGGATGACGGTCAGCATTGTGATCTGGTTGATGACCTGGGTCATCGCCGAGAACCATGCCGTCTTGAGGTTCGGGTTGAAGGCGGCGCGCAGCACGAGATTGATTGGCGCGCCGTTCGAGTCAGCCCTCCCGGAGATGAACCGCTGGATCTCGGTCGCGATGGCGTTGCGCAGAGAACTTGCGCCGTTACCGGCTTGGGCGACCGCTGTGGCGTCAACATTGATTTGCAGGCCGGTCTTGCGCTGGGCGCGAACATCGGCCTCGAAATTCGGCGGGATTTCGACGACGAACAAGAGCTTGCCCTGGTCCATCATCGGGTCGATGTCGGAAGCGGTGATCTGCACCGGCGGCTGGAAGGTCGGCAGCCGAAGCCCCTCGGCGATCTGCCGCGACAGGTTCGACCCGTCCTCGTCCACGATGCCGACCGAGAGATTGGTCGCTTCCGTCACTGCCCCGGTGGCGACCGTGTTCACCGAAATGCTGAACGAGTAGACGACCAGAATCAGCATCACCGGGTCCGCCCGGATGCTTCTCAGTTCCTTGATGACCAGATGGAAGATGTTGACCACATGGTCGACGAAGGTCAGGGGCTTCGCTTCGACAAGATGCGGCGCTTTGGACGAGGGAGCCTCCGACATCTTACGCCTCCTGCTTGCGAAGCAGGGCCAACGAAATGGCCAAGAAGACAAGGGCGATGAGCGCGATCGCTGCGATGTCGCGCCAGAGGTCGACGAAACCGAGCGCCTTGGCGAACACGCCGACCGAAATCTGCTGGTACCAGGACGAGGGGAACGACAGGCCGATGATCCTCGCCCCGCCGGAGAGCGAGGAGACCGGCGCGAGCATTCCGGAAAAATTGACCGCCGGTACGATCGAAAGGATCGCGGTCGCGAAGACGGCGGCGACCTGGGTGCGGGTGAAGGAGGAGATCAGAACGCCGAACCCCACGGTCGCGACAACATAGACGATCGTTCCCAAGAGAAGGACTAGGACCGGCCCCTTCGGCGGCACGCGGAAAATGAAAATCGCAATCAGCAACAGCACGAAGAAGGCGATCATCGCGACTGCGATATAGGGAAGTTGCTTGCCGATCAGGTACTCGAGTCGGGTGATCGGCGTCGAGCGGAAGTTGGCGATCGAGCCGGTCTCTTTCTCGCGCACGACTGCGATCGCCGACATGATCGCTGGAATCAGGCAAAGCAGCAGCATGAAAATGCTGGGCACCATCGCGTTCACGCTGAGAAAGGCCTGATTGTAGCGAAAGCGGGTCTGAATATCGTCGTCCGTCCAGGCGTTGGCGCTCCCTGCTCGGCGCTGGCGCCGTATCAACTCCTCGCCCTGCTTCCTGACGACGCCCGTGACATAATTCTTCGCTGTCTCGCCTCGGAACGTCATCGCGCCGTCGACCGTCGCGTCGACTTCCGGCGTGCGGTCGTTGAGAAGGTCTCGGCCGAATCCGGGCGGCACTTCGACGACGATCTGGGTGTTCCCGCTTCTGAGTCGTCTCTCGGCCTCGCCCGCCGACGTGATCGGCGGCTGGACCGAGAAATAGCGCGACCCGTCGAATCCCTGAAGCAGTTCGCGACTCTGGGGCGTGTCGTCCTGGTCGAAGGACGCCGTCTCCAGATTCTCGATATCGAACGAGATTCCATAGCCGAAGGCGAACATGAGAATGATCGGACCGACGAGCGCGAAAGCCAGCCGGATCGGATCGCGCAGCAGCTCGACTGCCTCACGCCGCGCGTAAGCCCATAGCCGGCCAATCTTGAAGCGCTTCAGCCGCTCGCCTGCCTGGACTTCGGCGGCTACGGTCGCTGGCGGCTCGACCTTTTTGGACATATCGATGCCGGCCGCCTCGGCGAGATAGCCGACGAAACAATCCTCGAGCGAAGCGCTCCCGCGCTCCTTGACCAGTTCCTGCGGCGCGCCGACCGCGAGCACCTTGCCGGCGTGCATGAGCGAAATACGGTCGCAGCGATCCGCCTCATTCATGAAGTGGGTGGTGACGAAAATCGTCACGCCGTCGTCGCGCGAGAGGTCGATCAGCGTGCGCCAGAAGGCGTCGCGCGCGATCGGGTCGACGCCAGACGTCGGCTCGTCGAGAATGAGGATCGACGGTTCGTGCAGCACCGCGACCGCGAGCTGGAGGCGCTGCTTCATGCCGAGCGGGAGGCTGTCGGGCCGCGCATTGACGACTGATTTCAGGTCGTAGCGCTCGAGCAGCTCCTCGATCCGCGGCGCGATCTTTTCCGGCGGCAGGTGATAGAGCTGGGCGTGAAGCTCGAGATTCTGCGCGACCGTGAGTTCCCCGTAGAGCGAGAAGGCCTGCGTCATGTAGCCGACGTTGCGCCGGGCCTGCATGTCGTTCGAGCCCATCGGCTCGCCAAACAGTTTGCACGTGCCGCTGCTTGCCGGAAGGAAGCCGACCAGCATTTTCATCGTCGTCGACTTGCCGCAGCCATTGGAGCCGAGGAAGCCGAAGATTTCGCCCCGCGCAATTTTGAAGCTGACATGGTCGACCGCGACGAAGTCGCCGAACTGGCGTGTGAGCCCCTCCGCTTCGATCGCCGGCGTCTCGTCGGGGGAGGCCACGCGAGGACGCACGACCACCTTCTTGTGCAGGGCGCGCTTGGCCTCGGGCATCATCGCGATGAAGGCGTCGTCGAGATTGGGCTCGCCCGTCTTGGTCAGCAACTCCTTCAGCGTGCCGGTGGCGATGATCTTGGCGTCGTCCATCGCCATCAGCCAGTCGAAGCGCTCCGCTTCATCCATATAGGCGGTGGCGACAATGACGCTCATTTGCGGCCGGCGCGCGCGGATCGTGTTGATGAGGTCCCAGAACTGGCCGCGCGACAGCGGGTCGACGCCGGTGGTCGGCTCGTCGAGGATGAGCAGGTCCGGGTCGTTGATAAGGGCGCAGCAGAGGCTCAGTTTCTGCTTCATGCCGCCGGAAAGCTTGCCTGCGGGACGCGCCTCGAACTTCTCCAGGCTCGTCGCCGTAAGAAGCTCGTCGATCTTGGCGCGACGCTCCGTCGCCGACAATCCGAACAATCGGCCGAAGAAATCAATGTTCTCGAAGACGGAGAGCGTCGGGTAGAGGTTGCGGCCGAGGCCCTGCGGCATATAGGCTATGCGGCCGCGCATCTCGCGCAACGTCTCCTGATCGGCGATGTTCTTGTTGAAGACGACGACCTCGCCGTCCTGAATCTTCTTCACGCCGGCGATGAGCCCAAGCAGAGTCGACTTGCCGACGCCGTCCGGCCCGATCACCCCGACCATGATGCGCGACGGAATGTCGATGCTTACGTCGGCGAGGGAAACCGTCGCCCCGTATCGGTGCGATACGTTCTTGACCCGAGCGATCGGCTCGCCGGTCATTTTGCGTCGGGCGTTTTCGTTTCGGAGGCTTTGTCGTCAGGCGCCTGGGCCGCAGGCGCCGTGGCTGGCGGCGCCTTGTCGTCGGTCGTATTGGCGTCAGGCGGCTTGGGAAGTTTGACCTGAAGTTCCTCGGGCCATTCGACGTCCGCCTTGGTGCGGACGAAGCCCATTCCGCGCACCCCGGTCTTCACCCGGGTGTAAAACTGCTGAAGGATCTGCGGATCAATCTTGAGCTTGGTGCGGAACATCAGCTTGGCGCGCTCGTCCGTCGTTTCCACGGTCTTGGGGGTGAACTGCGCGTCGGCGGCGACGAAGCTGACTTTCGCCGGAATGACGTAGTCAGGGACGGGATCGAGGATGATGCGAGCCTCGTCGCCGACGGTCAATCTGCCCGCGTCCGCGGCGGGTAGGAAGACCGTCATGTAGACGTCGGTGAGGTCGAGAATCGTCACGATTGGCGCGCCGGCGGCAACGACCTCGCCCGCCCGCGCCAACTGGTATTGGACGCGTCCGATCCGCGGCGAAACGAGCGTCAGGTCGTCGATGATCGACTGGATTCGATCGACTTCCGCTTCCGCGTTCGCGATGTGGGACAGCGCCTGATCGCGCTGCGACGTGAAGCTCTTTACCGCCGCCACCGCAGAGTCGTAGTTGCGCTTGCGCTGTTCGAACACCTGCTTGGTGATGAATCCGGTCTTCATCAACTCCTGGCCGCGCTCGAAATCGGACTTGGCGAATTCGAGCGCGCTCTGGCGGGAGGTGATTTCTGCTTCCGCCGCGGCGAGTGCGTCGTTTGCCTTCTGCACATCCGCCTTCGCAGCGCGCAGTTGCGCTTCGTATTCCGGCGAGGAAATGCGCGCGATGACCTGGCCCTGGGTCACGGACGAGCCTTCCTCGACGGTCACCTCCGCCAGCCGTCCAGCATATTTCGAGGAAACGTCGACTTGCGTCGCTTCGATGCGCCCGTTCGATTTGACGATGCCGTCAGGCAGCGTTGCGCCGCGCAGCCGGGCGATCAGATTCCGGATCAGGCCCTGAGCTTGCGCCGAAGGGGTGATTGAAAGGCGGCCGCTCGGCTCCCCGTTTATCGAGAGCGCGCACGCTCCGATCCCCAGCAAAAAGGCCGACATGGTGACACGCTGACGGATGGTCATCGTGGGTCTCCTCCGCGCGTCATCCGCCCACTCGAATGGTGACGCCACGACGAACGTGACGCTTTCGACCCGCCGCTCCTCATCGAAGCTCTCTGCCGCTTTACTAGTCAAGCGCGTGCGTGATGTAAAGAACGAGCCGGGAGGAAAGCATGGCTGTGACAAAACGTCAGAACAAGGCCAAAAAGGCCGAGAACAAGAACGCGTCGGAAGGTTTGGCGAAGCTTGGCGCAAAGGAGTACGAGCGCGAGCTCGCCAGCTGCACGGCGAGGTGGTCAAGCTGCAGCTTTGGGTCGTAGACAAAGGATTGAAAGTCGTGGTCGTCTTCGAGGGCGGCGGCAAGGGCGGGGTCATCGAGGCCATCACCGAGCGCGTCAGTCCGCGTGTGTTTCGCGTCGTCGCGCTCCCGGCGCTGGCCAAGCGCGAGAATACGAGAATATATGCGCCGCCCGGACCGGCGCTTTTTCCGGTCTCAGTACTGCACGCCCATAAAGGTATTGTGGATCGGGGTCGGCTGATCAAACCGATGGCGCGAATAGCTGTATGCGGGTTGGCGGCGCGCCGGCCGGCCGTGCGGATAGAGGGTGAGCTGGTCATGCCTCATCGGCACTATGTGACTTTGCGCGCTTTTCGGCTTGACGGGCGTGTGCGCCGCCGTCTGCGCGGCCGCCGCAACCCATGAGGCGAAGCAAGCCGTCAAGGCGGCGACCGCGAGGAGAATTGCGGTGCGTTTCATCCTATCCAGCCCTCTCTGGCGACATCCCAATATCCATCGGCCGCCGGCGCGACCACGTCACGTGAAAGCTTGTATCAGAACACCGGCTCTCCCAGCGCGATCTCCGCCAGCGGCGACAACAGGATGACGTCGGCGCGCGCGTTCTTCGCCCCGAGTATGAGGACTTCGGACTGAAAGCCGGCGATATTGCGCGGCGGGAAGTTGACGACGCAAGCGACCTGCCGGCCCATCAACTCGGCTTCGGAGTAGCTGGTGATCTGGGCGCTCGACCATTTCCTCCCGAGCGGGCCGAAATCGACTTCGACCTTGTAGGAGGGGTTTCGCGCCCGTTCGAACGGCAGGACCGCGACGATGCGGCCAATCCGAATGTCGACCCTGGCGAAATCGTCATAGACGATCGGCGGCTTTTCCATCGCGCTCACTCGTTCGGACCGAAGCGTCGCTTCGGCCAGTGAAAAGGGAAACGGTCGCCCGAAGAGCCGCCTCAGTCCCGAACCGCTTCCTGATGCGCCTTGACCAGATCGGCCAGGCTGTCGAAGCGAAAATCATAGTGAGGCGCGTGGGGCGGAGTCATGGTCGCGCCGAATCCCTCCTGGCCGCGGCGGCGGTAAATCCAGCACGAGGCGAGGCCATGCGCGTTCGCCGGCGCGTGGTCATGGAAAAGGCTCTCGGCGGTGTGCAGGATCCGGCGCTTCTTGATCCCGAGCGTCTCGAGCTTCGCGAGCATATACTCGAAATTGCGGCTGGACGGCTTATACGAGCCGCAGTCCTCTGCCGTGTAGACTGCATCGAACGCGACCTTGAGCCTCTCATTGCTCGCCGCGAAGCTCTCGTTGTCGACATTCGACAGGATGACCAGCTTGTAATGGCGCTTCAGGTACTCGAGGGCGGCGACGGTGTCGGCGAACGGCGGCCAGTTCCGGATCGACCGGCCATAGGCGACGCAGTCGCTTAAGCTCGCCGCAACGGCCCATTCTTCCGCCAGCCGGCGGTAGACGGTCGCCAGCAGCTCGCGGTAGGGCTTGGCCGGCGTCTGGATCTGCTGAGAGGATTCATGGCGCGCGTGCGCCTCGAGAATGGCGTTGCGGGTGAGGGGCCGCGCCGCCTGGCTCGTCAGGGGCTTCAGGGCCTCGATCATCCCCGCTTCCCAGTCGATGAGCGTGCCGTAGCAATCGAAGGTCAGGGCTTCGAAGTCGGTGAGCTTCGGCGGCGAATCTGCGCTCAAGGCTGACAACTTGGATGATTTCGACGGGTGGGTGGTGGAGCCAGACGGAATCGAACCGACGACCTCTTCAATGCCATTGAAGCGCTCTCCCAACTGAGCTATGGCCCCGTTTTCCAAAACCTCGCGATCGCGGCTTCGATTGGGGCGAAGCGCGCCTTATTTCTCGGGAGGGCGGGTATAGCCGCAAATCCTCGCCGGCCACAAGGGCCGCGGGTCGAAAAAAGGCTCCGACCCGGCCAGGACGGTTCAGGTTTCCTCGTCGGGGGCGATGTCGCCGTCGATGAGGTTGCTGACGTCGTCGTCGTCTTCCTCTTCCTCTTCGAGGAACGGATCGTCCGGCGCGTCGTCGTCGGCCTCCTCGACATCGATGTCGTCGACCACCGGCTCGGCGGCCTTCTCCTCGCTCGCCTCGACCTCGTCGAGCGACACGATTTCGACCCCGGCCGGCGTGGCGAGTTCGGTATCCTCTTCCTCGGGCTTGGCGGCCGGCCGCGCGCGCGCCGCCGCAGCGCCTTGAAAGATCGTGCCGCATTTCGGGCAGATGATCGGGTCTTTGTTGAGGTCAAAGAATTTTGCGCCGCAGTTCTGGCACTGGCGCTTGGTTCCAAGTTCGGCTTTGGCCACTGCGATCAATTCCCGAGGCTCGAGGGCGGTCTTCAGGACCGCCCCGTTAGTCGCCGCTCCCGGTCGTGTCAATGCGCTTTTCTCGATGGTCGACAGGCTCAATTGTCGGTGATAGGAGCGCGGGCCGCCGCCCACGCGCGGCCATTTCGCCCTGGCGGGAAGGAAGCAACTCCGTGTCCGCTCATTCGTCGCATTCCCGCGCGGCGTCGCCTCTCAGCGCCGTGCGCGCGCGACCGCTCAAGGGCCGGGTCCGGCCTCCGGGCGACAAATCGATCTCCCACCGCGCCTTCCTGTTTGGACTTCTGGCCTGTGGCGAAACGAAGGTCGAGGGGCTGCTCGAGGGCGACGACGTGCTCGGGACCGGCAAGGCGTGCGAGGCGCTCGGCGCGGTCATCGAGCGTCTCGGGCCCGGCCAATGGCGGATTCGCGGCCCCGGGCTCGGCGCGCTTCTGCCGCCGCGCGAAACTCTCGATTTCGGCAATGCCGGCACCGGCGCTCGGCTGATGATGGGCGTCGTCGGCGGCCACGGAATTACCGCGACCTTCGACGGCGACGCCTCGCTGCGCAAGCGGCCGATGCGCCGCATCCTCGATCCGCTCAGACTGATGGGCGCGCAAGTTCTGTCCGAGGCCGAAGGCGGGCGCTGTCCGATCGTGCTCAAGGGGGCCCGCGATCCCGCGCCGATCGAATATCGCACTCCCGTCGCCTCGGCGCAGATCAAATCAGCCGTCCTTCTCGCCGGCCTCAACGCGCCTGGCGCGACGACCGTGATTGAGGCGCAGGCCTCGCGCGACCATACCGAGAAGATGCTCGCGCATTTCGGCGCCGAGGTCGCCGTCGCGCCCGAGGGCGAAGGGCGCCGGATCACCCTCGTCGGCCGGCCGGAATTGCGTCCCGCGACCGTCGTCGTCCCCGCCGATCCCTCGTCGGCCGCGTTTCCGATCGTCGCCGCGCTGATCGTTCCGGGTTCCGACATCGTCGTCGAGGGCGTGATGATGAACCCGCTCCGGACTGGGCTTCTTAAGACGCTGGGCGAGATGGGCGCCCATATCGAGGCGCTCGACCGGCGCCTCGAAGGCGGAGAGGAGGTCGCCGACTTGCGGGTGCGCCACGGGACGCTGCGCGGCGTCGACGTTCCGGCCGCCCGCGCGCCCTCGATGATCGACGAATATCCGATCCTCGCGGTCGCCGCCGCCTTCGCCTCCGGCGCGACGCGCATGCGGGGCTTGA
>JBAUXQ010000762.1:0-2420 GCA_049584355.1 Roseiarcus sp.
TTGCTCACGCGCTCCGCCACCGCGTCGTAGTCGGTCAGCGGCGTCTCGACGCCTTGCAGGAACATGTGGCCATTGAGGCCGATCATTTTGTCCATCAGGTCGTGGCGGAAGCCGTTCATCACCGCCAGGACGACGATCAACGCGGCGACGCCGAGCACGATGCCGAGGAACGAGAAACCTGCGATGACCGAGTTCGAGCGCTGGGCGTTGCGGGCGCGCAGATAGCGAAAAGCGACCATCCACTCGAAGGCCGAGAAGGCCCGCGTCGCCGGCGCCGCCTCAGGAACAGCCGCGTCGAGCGCAATCGCAGTCAACGCGAGTCCCCCGTCATTGCGAGCGAAGCGAAGCAATCCAGAAGTACGTCGAGCGCCTTACGTTCCCCTGGATTGCTTCGTCGCTAACGCTCCTCGCAATGACGGTTGGCGGCCATCACGCCTTCCCGCCGAGCCGGGCGATCGCCGCATCGAGGCTCATCAGCTCGCGCTCGCCGCCGCGGCGGGTCTTCATTTCAATCTTGCCTTCGCCGAGGCTCTTGGGGCCGACGATCGCCTGATGCGGCGCGCCGACAAGATCCATGGTGGCGAATTTCGCGCCTGGCCGCTCGTCGCGGTCGTCGTAAAGAACGTCGATCCCGGCCTGCTCGAGCGACGCATAGATGCGCGCGCAAGCCGCGTCGCAGGCGGCGTCGCCGACCTTGAGATTGATGAGCCCGACCCGGAATGGCGCGACCGCCTCGGGCCAGATCGGGCCGTTCTCGTCGTGGTTGGCCTCGATCAGCGCGGCGGCGAGCCGGGTCGGACCGATGCCGTATGAGCCCATGTGCACGGCATGCTCCTTGCCGTCCGGTCCGTTGACGACCGCCTTCATCGGAGCCGAATACTTGGTCCCGAAGTAGAAAATATGGCCGACCTCGATCCCGCGGGCGGAAATCCGCGCCGCCGGATCGAGCGCGTCGAACGCGGCGGGATCATGTTTCTCCGAGGTCGCGGCGTAGAGCGAGGTCCACTTGTCGACCACGGCCTGCATCGTCTCGGCGCTATCGAAGTCGATGTCCTCGGGCGGCGTCTGAAACGAGAGATAGTCGCGGTGGCAGAACACCTCGCTTTCGCCGGTCGAGGCGAGAATGAGGAACTCGTGCGAGAGGTCGCCGCCGATCGGACCGGATTCGGCGCGCATCGGAATGGCGGTCAGGCCAAGGCGGGCGAACGTGCGCAGATAGGCGGTGAACATCTTGTTATAGGAGTGGCGCGCGCCTGCCTGGTCGAGGTCGAAGGAATAGGCGTCCTTCATCAGGAACTCGCGCGAACGCATCACGCCGAACCTCGGCCGCACCTCGTCGCGGAACTTCCACTGGATGTGGTAGAGGTTGAGCGGCAGGTCCTTGTAAGAGCGAACGGAAGCGCGGAAGATTTCGGTGATCATCTCCTCGTTGGTCGGTCCGTACAGCATGTCGCGGTCGTGCCGGTCGCGGATGCGCAGCATCTCCTTGCCGTAGTCGTCGTAGCGCCCGGATTCGCGCCAGAGATCGGCCGACTGGATCGTCGGCATCAGCACCTCGATCGCGCCGGCCCGATTCTGCTCCTCGCGCACGATGGCGCAGATCTTGTGCAAGACCCTGACGCCAAGCGGCAGCCAGGCGTAGCTGCCGGCCGCCTCCTGCCGGATCATGCCGGCGCGCAGCATGAGCCGATGCGAGACGATCTCCGCCTCTTTTGGCGTCTCCTTGAGGATCGGCAGGAAATAACGGGAAAGACGCATGCGGCAGGCTCAGCGGGATAGAATCAGGGCGCGACAGGTACGCCCGAGGCCGGGCCTTATGACCTCAGACCGATGAGAAGGGCAAGCAATAGCTGGACGGAGAACCGGCCAAGCCCGCCGCAGACGCGCTGGAGTATATGGCGCGCTCGGCCCTCAATGCGCGAGGCGACGCAAAAACTCGAGATCGACCAACCCGGCGTGCTGCTTGGCGACCTTGCCCTTTTCGAATGCGATCAGGGTCGGGATGCCGCGAATGCCGAACCGGGCGGCGATCGCCGGCTCCTCGTCGACGTTGACCTTGGCGAACCGGGCGCGCGGTTCGAGCTCCTTCGCCGCGCGATCGAAAATCGGCGCCATCGCGCGGCACGGGCCGCACCAAGGGGCCCAGAAGTCGACGATCAGCGGCACGTCGTTGCGCTCGACGTGCTTGTCGAAGGTTTTCGACGTGAGCGCGATCGGTTCGCCTGTGAACAGCTGGGCCTTGCACACGCCGCACCTGGCCTCCGAGGCCGGACGATCGGCCGGGACGCGGTTGACCGCGTCGCAATGGGGGCAGACGGCGTGGAGCGATTCGGTCATGGCGGCGCGTCCCTGGCAGGTGCACAATATCTGGCGTTGATGGTCGCCGTTTCAAGCCGAAAACATCTTATTGTATATGTGTG
>JBAUXQ010000763.1:0-2242 GCA_049584355.1 Roseiarcus sp.
ACGCGCCGTAGTCGGCGATGTTGGTCACCCGGCCCTTGAGCTTCTGGCCGACGCTGTAGCGGGTCTCGATGTTCGACCACGGGTCTTCCTGCAACTGCTTCATGCCGAGCGAGATGCGGTGGGTCTCGTGGTTGATCTTGATGATGCGCACCTTGACCTGCTGGCCGATGGTCAAGACTTCGCTCGGGTGGTTGACCCGCCGCCAGGCGATGTCGGTCACGTGCAGGAGGCCGTCGATGCCGCCGAGATCGACGAACGCGCCATAGTCGGTGAGATTCTTGACCGTGCCGTCGATGACCTGGCCTTCGGCGAGGTTGGCGACGATCTCGTGGCGCTGCTCGGCCCGGCTCTCCTCGAGCACGGTGCGGCGGGAGACGACGATGTTGCCGCGGCGCCGGTCCATCTTCAGGATCTGGAACGGCTGCGTGATGTTCATCAGCGGCCCGACATCGCGCACCGGACGGATGTCGACCTGGCTGCGCGGCAGGAAGGCGACCGCCCCGTCGAGATCGACGGTGAAGCCGCCCTTGACCTGGTTGAAGATGACCCCTTCGACCTTCTCGTTCTTCTCGAACGCCTGCTCGAGCTTGACCCAGCTCTCCTCGCGCCTCGCCTTGTCGCGCGAGATCACGGCTTCGCCGAGCGCGTTCTCGATCCGCTCGAGATAGACCTCGACCTCGTCGCCGAGCCCAGGCGCAGGATCGCGGCCGTGATTGGTGAATTCCTTGAGCGCCACGCGCCCTTCGGTCTTGAGGCCGACGTCGATGACCGCCATGTCCTTTTCGATCGCGACGACCTTGCCCTTGACGACCGTTCCTTCGAACGCTTCGTCGGCGCCGTAGGTCTCGTTCAACAGAGCGGTGAAATCCTCGCGCGTGGGCGCCAGGGATTGAGTGGAAGCCATTGGTTCTCCTGAGGAGCCCGCTATTCGGGCGGCGCCGGCCTGGGGTTCGTGTTGACGTTCAGGCGCCCGCCAGTCGGAAGGCCCGCGCTTGAAAAGGCGCGGGGCTCGTCGCCGCCTTGCGGCGGGCCGGCGCGAAACGGCCGACGACGGAAGCCCGGGGTTTAACGCCATATGGGGAGCCCATGCGGCGCGCGCCAGCCGCTAGCAGGAAAGCCTCGGCGGAGCAAGGAAGAAAGCGGCCTTCAGGAAGCGCGTTGCGGCCACCGCTTTAGCGGCGGCGCGCGAGGCGCTTAAGCCCTCACCCTTCCCCCTTCGACAGGCTCGAGTTCGGGCGTCTCTCGAGCCGGAAATCGAACGAGGCCTTCGTTCACCTCAGCCAAACCGTCGAGAAAGACCGAGATATCGATATCTGCGTCGTCGCTCGGCTCGAGCGGGCGGAACCTGCCGTGGAAGAAGGCATACTCGATTCCGTTGATCAAATGAGGGACAATTCCATCCAGTCTAAACGCAAGCCTTTCGCTGCATTTATTGCCGGACATGAACTTAAACGTCAAAATTTGTCTGATTATATAGACTTTTCCCTCTATGAGATGCTCGTCGACAAAGCGGTTTCTCAGGCCCGAAATGGGTTGCGCATTGACGCAGACGATCTTCTGACCGACATACCAGTCACGCATGTTATTCCCCGCCGCCCGGAAGGTTATTACTGCAGAAAAAGGGGCTTTTCTTTCCTGCCGTAAGTTTCCCATCTTAAATCTAAACGCAGATGAATGTAGGCTGACAAAGTGGGCTCGCAAGTCAACGCCGGGTTGCAATATCATTAAGTTTGCGTAATCCTCTTAGTTGTCGTTTTGCTTCGGCAAGCCGATTGCCGCCGCACCGGCGACGGCGGCGATAGAGGACCGCAAGAAGTGCGGGGGGGTAACATCCGGCCCGAACATGCCGCCGATCGCGGGCGCCTGCGCGGCGCGAGCTCGGGCATGAAGCAAGTCGTCCCTGCGCGGAAGGCCCCCATCCGCATCCCCTCCCGCCGCGCCCATCGACGGGCGATTCTAGCGGACACGCCGGCGTCCCGATACGCTAGTGTCCTCGATTCGAAGTTCGTTCGATTGACCGGGGCTGTCGGCCGCCGCGGCAAGGCGCCGACCAGCATGCACCAGCGCCGCCGTTGCGCGCTGGAGCGTCGTTCGAGACGCGCCTTCGGCGCTCCTCACGACGAGGAGGTTGGGGTCAAATGCACAATACTTCGGAATCGGCACACTAGAGCCTGCTGCATTTCGGTAGAATCGATGGCGTTGGCGCACCCGCCCCTCTTGTGGGGGCGGGCCGGGGTGGGGG
>JBAUXQ010000764.1:0-3565 GCA_049584355.1 Roseiarcus sp.
CCGTCGAGACGGGGATGGGTCTCCGGCGACGCCAGGGGATAGTAGCGGCGCAGGAACCCCCACAGGACCGATGGGTTTTCGGTGTTGGAGACCGCGGCGAGATTGAGCAGCATGGCGAACGAGATCGTCTGGCCGTGCTGGTCGTGGGTCAGGATTTCCGGCTCGGGCGGCGCGCCGGCATGGATGTGCCAGACCGGATTGCCGAGCCGCTCCTTCCACTGCTGGCGCGGATAGGCGTTCAGAAAGCCGAGATAGTCGTCGACGTTGCGTGGGATCACGTCGAAATAGAGCCGCTTCGCGGCGGTCGGCTTCTGAAACATGAAGAGCGACAGGCTCTCCGGGCTGGCGTAGGCCAGCCATTCATCGATCGTGAGGCCGTTGCCCTTCGATTTCGAGATCTTCTGCCCGTTCTCGTCGAGGAAGAGCTCGTAATTGAAACCGGCCGGCGGCTCGCTCCCCAGAACCCGGGCGATCCGCGACGACAGTTTGACCGAATCGATCAGGTCCTTGCCCGCCATCTCGTAATCGACGCCGAGCGCATGCCAGCGCATCGCCCAATCCGGCTTCCACTGCAGCTTGCATTTGCCCCCGGTCACCGGGGTAACGAATTCCTCATGCGTTTCGGGATCGCGCCAGCTGATCGTACCGGTGCTCGGGTCGTGGGCCAGCACCGGCGCCTGCATGACGATTCCGGTTCGCGGGTGAATCGGCAGGAAGGGCGAATAGGTCGCCGCCCGCTCCTCGCGCAGCGACGGCAGCATGATCGCCTGGACCTCGTCGAAACATTCGAGCGTGCGCAGGAGCGCCTTGTCGAACCGGCCCGATTGATAAGTCTCGGTCGAGGAGATGAATTCGTAGTCGAACCCGAACTGGTCGAGAAAGGCGCGGAGCCGGGCGTTGTTGTGAGCGGCGAAGCTGTCGTATTCGCCGAACGGGTCGGGGATCTGGGTCAGCGGCTTGCCGAGATGGGCGGCGATGAGCTCGCGGTTCGGGATGTTGTCGGGAACCTTGCGCAGGCCGTCCATGTCATCGGAGAAGGCGATCAGCCTGGTCTTGACGCTGTCGCCGGTGAGCACGCGAAAGGCGTGCCTCACCATGCTGGTGCGCGCGACTTCGCCGAACGTGCCGAGGTGCGGCAGACCCGACGGGCCGTAGCCGGTCTCGAAGATGACTTCGCTGCGGGGGCTACGCTCGAGGCGCGCGATCAGCTTGCGCGCTTCTTCGAAAGGCCATGCTTTCGAAGCCTCGGCGGCCTCGCGCAAGGTTTGCGACGACATTCTTTTCCCGTTTCACACTCATGCCCGCCGGTCGAAGGGCAGGGAAAACGTCTTATGGCGTAGCCGGCGTGAGAAATCGAGCGCATACCTGTAGATGCCGCGCATGAATGAGAATGGCAATTGGCACGCTCGCCGCTTTGACCGAGCCCCGCGCCTCAATCATCTGCGAGGACCAGATTGGCTGCGGTCCGAGCGACGCGGGCGGGTCAACCGCGCTGATGGGCAATGGCGGTTCAACTCTACATCGACGATCGCGTCCGGACGACGCGGAGGGTTGGCCGTGGCCGGCGCATCCCGTGGTCGGTCTTGCCCCAGTAATACGGCCACATCACGAGGTGAACCATCGCCGTCCAGGTCGCCGCCGTCAGCAGAAAATAGTAGACGGGCATCAGCGCTAGCGTGCGCAAGTTCAGTTTTAGGCCTCGAAGCTTGGCGGCGACTGCGGCGGGGAGAACGATCGCCCAGATCCCGGACAGCGCGAGGATATAGGTGAAGACGTCGCTCATCTCACGCGACGGCGTGAGTTCGCCGTCCCCAGCCGTCAGCGCCCGCCAAATCGTCAACAGCGCGAAGGCCGGCCAGAAGAGCCCGCCGACAATGGCGCCGCCGATCAAGGTCGTCGCGGCGACCGCTCGCTGGGGCCCGAGATCGCGGCGAAAAAGGCTCGGACCGCGCGAGTGGACGATCAGGGTCTGCATCCAGCCTTTTTGCCAGCGCACGCGCTGCCGGAACCAGTTCTTGAGTTCATGCGGGGCTTCCTCGGAGGTGTCCGAATCGAGCGCTCTTACCCGATAGCCGAAACGCGCGAGCCTTATTCCGAGATCGGCGTCCTCGGTGACGTTCCATTCGTCCCAGGCGCCCACGTCGATGAGGGACCGGAAGCGGAAGTGATTGGAGCTGCCGCCAAGCGCGATCGGCAAGTCGAGCGCGCATAGGCCCGGATTGATGAAATCGAACAACGTCGCGTATTCGATCGCGAACAGATGCGAGAGCCACGATTCGTCGCGATTGCGGATCGCGAGCCGAGCCTGAAGGCAGTCGAGATTTTTGTCTGCGGCGAAACGCGCCGCGGCGAGGCGCAATTGATTCGCCGCCGGAGCGTCTTCGGCGTCGTAGACGACGATGAGCTGCCCTCGCGCGCTGGACAGCGCAATGTTGAGCGCCCGCGGCTTGGTCTGCGGCGGCCCCGGCGGCGCGACGATGATCTCGTAGCGGGCGGGCAGACTTAGGCTCGCCAGCCGGCTCAAGGTCTCGGCGTCCCGCTGCTCGACGACCAGCTTGATGTCGAGTTTGCTCTTGGGATAATCGAGCCCATCGAGCGCGCGGATCAAGTCCTCGACGACGCGCGCTTCCCGATAAAGCGCGACGACGATGGTGTAGTCGGGCAGCTCATCGTCGGCGAGCGCGGGCGGACGACTTTCCCCTTTGCCCGCAATCGCCGACATCGATCGCAATATGATGATGGCGGAAAAAGTCAGCCAAAGCGCCGCGGATGCGACAGCCTGCAAGATGTCGAATCGCGCAACGCCGAGCACGCAGGCCAGCGCCGCAACCGCGCCCAAGGCCGCAATCTGCAGCCCTGTCATTCCGTGTCGTGCGGTGAGGCTCGCAGGCAGCCGGCCGAGGGCGACATCGAGCAATTCCTCGCTGCGGCGCGCGCGCAAAAGGCCGGCGAAACGCTGGGGCGAGGTCAGGGCAAAGGACCCTGAGCGAAAACGGCTGGATTGAGCCGCTTCGATGAGCAGCGGCACGAATTGGGCCCTCGGCGCGATGACCGCGCGAGGACCCTCGCCGCGCGATTCGAGCGGCGCCACGCCGCACCGCAATCCCCTCATCGCATCGAAGGCGCCCGCCAGCGGCGGCTCGCCGTTGTAATATTGGCAGCCGAGATGCCTCGCCAATGCGCGGTAATAGACGTCCTCGCTGATGAGGCCTTCGCTCAGGAGCTTGTCGACCGGACGGACGGCGGGCTCAGCGCCTATCGCATTGAGCAGCCGTTCGGGCGAAAATCCTTCCGCGGCGAGAAAAGCAAGTTCCGGCGGAAGCCGCGCCGCGAGTTCCGTCTGCTCGCGCGCGCGCAGCATAGGCCGGCCGAACGGCCGAGGGGCGCTCGTTCGCGGCGCCGGCTCGGCGGTCCTTCTGAACTCCTGGACGATCCCCGCCATGGCGATAGCTTGTCGATGAACCGGCGCGACGCTGCTGTTCTTGCGTTCAGCGTCTTCGCGTTCGGTGAGCGAGCCCCCGACCATAAAACATTAATTTTTTGCCGTTGTCTGCAAAAAATCTCG
>JBAUXQ010000765.1:0-1962 GCA_049584355.1 Roseiarcus sp.
ATCCAGTTGATCGCCGTTTGAGCCGAAGCGGTCCCGAAGCGGTCCCAAAAGCCTCGAAGCGGTCCCGCGATTTGCTGCTAAGTCTTTGAAGTAAATGGTCGGAGTGAGAGGATTCGAACCTCCGACCCCATCGTCCCGAACGATGTGCGCTACCAGGCTGCGCTACACTCCGACACCGCGGACCTTCAAGGTCAGCGAGCAGGCCTTATAGGGGCGCGGCGGGCGCGGCGCAAGGGCCCGTTCGCGTGCCGCGTCGAGGTTACTGCAAAAGCGCGCCGGCGCTTGCCCCTTCGATCGATCGAAGGCTAAGCTTGAGACTTCGGGAGCGGCCGGGTTCGAGCCGCGCGGGGCCGCGAGCGGCGGCCGGCGGAGGCTCCCAACCAAAGGTTCAAGAGGAGCGCCCATGAGCTTTCGCCTCAGATTTTTCGCCCTTGCCGCCGCGCTCATCGCGTCCGCCGGGGCTGCGGCCGCGGACGATCTCAAGATCGCCCTCATCTATGGCCTGACCGGGCCGTTGCAGGCCTACGCCAAGCAGACCGAGACCGGCCTAAGGCTCGGGCTCGAATATGCCACCAAAGGGACGATGGAGGTCGACGGGCGCAAGATCGTCATCATCACCAAGGACGACCAGGGCAAGCCCGACCTCGCCAAGAGCGCGCTCACCGAGGCCTATGAGGACGACGGCGCCGACATCGCCGTCGGCACCACGTCTTCCGCGGCGGCGATCGCGATGCTGCCGGTCGCCGAGGAGCACAAGAAGATCCTGGTCGTCGAACCGGCGGTGGCCGACCAGATCACCGGCGACAAGTGGAACCGCTACATTTTTCGCACCGCCCGCAATTCGAGCCAGGACGCGATCTCGAACGCGGTCGCGATCGGCAAGCCCGGCGTCCATATCGCGACGCTGGCGCAGGACTACGCGTTCGGCCATGACGGCGTCGCGGCGTTCAAGCAGGCGCTGGCCAAGACCGGAGCGACGCTCGACGCCGAGGAATATGCGCCGATCAACACTACCGACTTCACCGCCCCCGCGCAGCGGCTGTTCGACGCGCTCAAGGATAAGCCCGGCCGCAAGATTATCTGGATCATCTGGGCGGGCGCCGGCGACCCTCTCGACAAGCTCGCCGATCTAGACCCCAGCCGTTACGGCATTGAGCTTTCGACCGGCGGCAACATCCTCCCTGCGCTCGCCGCCTACAAGCGCTTCCCCGGCCTCGAAGGCGCGACCTACTACTATTACGATATCCCCAAAAATCCGGTGAACGACTGGCTCGTCGCCGAGCACCGGAAGCGCTTCAACGCGCCGCCCGATTTCTTCACCGCCGGCGGCTTCGCCGCGGCGATGGCGATCGTCACCGCGGTCGAGAAGGCGAAATCGACCGACAGCGAAAAGCTCATCTCGGCCATGGAGGGCATGGACTTCGATACGCCCAAGGGCAAGATGATCTTCCGCAAGGAGGACCATCAGGCGCTGCAGTCGATGTACGCGTTCAAGATTAAGGTCGATCCGAACGTCGCCTGGGGGATCCCAGAGCTCACCCGCGAGCTCAAGATCGAGGACATGGATATCCCGATCCGCAACAAACGATGACGTCTTTGGGCCTCGTCCTGAGGAGCCGCGCAACGCGTGGCGTCTCGAAGGACGCTCCAGAGCGCGCGGCGGTCGATGCGGGCTGGACCATCCTTCGAGGCCCTTTGTCTTTGACAAAGGGCGCCTCCGGATGAGGGCGGCGCAAGGGGTCTCCAAACAGGGACGGCGCAAGTGACCCCTTCGCTCGAGACGCGGGATCTCACGATCCGGTTCGGCGGCCATGTCGCGGTCGATCACGTCTCCTGCGCATTCCGGCCCGGCGAGCTCACCGCCATCGTCGGGCCGAACGGGGCCGGCAAGACGACCTATTTCAACCTGATGTCGGGCCAGTTGGCAGCGTCCGACGGCGCCGTCCTGATCGAGGGTCAGGA
>JBAUXQ010000766.1:0-5901 GCA_049584355.1 Roseiarcus sp.
ACGTCGAACCGGTCGAGATTGCGCTCGTCCTTGACCAGGAGCGCGCGCGCGAGCCGATAGAATTCGTCGACCGACATCCGAGCCAGATCGCCCTCAAGCGCGCGCATGAGATCGAGATATTCGCGCGGCGTCGCCGGCACATGCGCCTGGCGCAGGTTGGCGAAGAACTGGAGAAACATGACGCGATCCTAGCGTGCGCCGGGTCCGCCGTGCAATATTCAGAGCTTCGCCCTTTCGCGCAAGGTCCTGTTCCCGTGTCTGCAGCCGTCGAGCGTCGAGAATTCGCGCTGCCGTTCGCCGCAAGCCCGGACAAGGAGATTTTCGCCATCGGCGATATTCACGGCCGCGCCGACCTGCTCGCCGCGCTTATCGATGAAGCGGCGCGCGAGCCGAGGCGCCGTGAGAAACGTGCGATCGTCTTTCTCGGCGATCTCGTCGATCGGGGGCCCGATAGCCTCGGCGCGATTGATCTTTCGATCGGCGCTGCGGAGCGCATCGGCGCCGATGAAGGGATCGCGCTGATGGGCAACCACGAGGCGATGATGCGGCTTGCGGTCGATCCAGCGACGCCATGGAAGGTTGCGATCGAGGCGCTCGAAGCCTGGATCGCCAACGGCGGCGACCGGACGCTGGCCGAGTTCGTCGAGGCCGACGAGCCGCCCGAGGATCTCGACGAGTTGTTGGCGGCGGCGCGGGCGTCGCTGCCGGAGCGTGTGCGCGCCTGGCTTGACTCATTGCGCGCGAGCTGGCGCTCGGGCGACCTTCTGTTCGTTCATGCCGGCGTCAACCCGCATTTTGATCTCGAAGAATTCCTCGCCGTCCCCTGGAATATGCCGCTCGCGAGCCTCGACGAAGAACGCCACTGGGCCTGGGTGCGCTGGCCATTCCTCAACCATCGGCCGGGGCCCGAGGGTTTCAGTGGCGTGTTCGTCGTCCACGGCCACACCCCGAACGACGCGAGGCGCGACGCCTCACACCAGGATCAGATCGCCGGTTTCCGCCTCAATCTGGACGCCGGCTCGGGGCTGACCGGGGTCGCCAAAATGGCGATCATCCGAGGGCGCCGTGCGGAAGTTGTCGCCGCGCGCGGACCGTCCAACCGGGAGCTGATGGGAGAGTGAGGCGACCGGTCACCTCTCGGGCAGCCCGGCCTTACGCAGGCCCTCGACGATGCGCTCGTAGTCGGCTGGGTTTTTGTAAGGCAGGACATTGCGACGGTGCTCAAGCGAATACGCCGGATTGATGATGAGCGCCTCGCGCCAGGCCTCGCGGGCTTCGTCGATGCGGCCCAACTGGCCGAGCGTCGCAGCCAGGAGCACGCGTGAGGCGTCGGTTTCCGGGTTGCGTAGGATGCGTCGCTTCAAGAGACTCACGGCTTCGTCATATCGCCCGAGCTGGTAGGCCGCTTGGGCGCGGAAATAGAGGACGATGCTGTTGAAATGGGGATCGAGCGCCATCGCGCGGTCGAAGAAAGCGATCGCCTCCGCCGACCGGCCGGCAAAGTGAAGGCCGACGCCGACCATGCTGTGCCCGTCGGAAAAATTCGGGTTGAACGCGATCGCTCGCTCCGCGGCGCTGAGGGATTCGTCGTTGCGCCGTCTCCACGACAAGGTCATCGCCAGCGACCACAGCGCGTAAGGATAACGCTCGTCGAGCTGGACCGCCTGTCGCGCCGCCTTTTCGGCCTCTTCAAGAGCCTCGGCCGGGTTGTCGCCCCATTCATTCGCATAGGCGTTAGCCAATGTTGCAGCAAGGAACGCGAATGCGGGAGCAAAACCAGGGTCGAGTGCGGTTGCCCGCCTAAGCAACCGCTCGGCCTCCCGATTGGCCTCATTCGAGAACTGCCACCAGAGTTCGCGCCCGCGCAGGAACGAGTCGTAGGCCTCCTGGTTGTCGGTGCGCTCGGCCACGATGCTCTGGCGGTCGCTTCGGCTCAGATTGAGCGCCAGCGCAGAGACGATGTGAGACGTCACGTCGTCCTGGACGGCGAAGATGTCGGTGAGCTCCCGGTCGAACCGCTCCGCCCAAAGGTGGCCGCCGGTGGTTGCGTCGATGAGCTGGGCGGTGATCCTGACCCGGCCGCCAGACTTGCGCACGCTCCCTTCGAGCACATGGCGCACGCCGAGGCTCCTGCCGACCTCGCCGATGTTGACGTTCTTGCCCTTGAACGTGAAAGCCGAATTGCGGGCGATGACGAAGAGCTGCGGAAGCTTCGACAGCGCGGTGATGATGTCCTCGGAAATGCCGTCGGCGAAATATTCCTGTTCCCCATCCCCGCTCATGTTGGCGAACGGCAGCACGGCGATCGACGAATGGGCGGGCTCGACCGGCGCGGCCGGGGCGGGCAGAGACGCGCGACCCGACCCCTCCGGGGCGCGCTCTACGGAATAGACGCGCACTGGCCGGGCGATGTTCTTGAGCGTCTTCTCGCCCAGATCGGAGAAATGCTCTTTGACCTTGTCGCGAACCTGACGATAAGCGTCGTCCGAAAGGCAAATCCCGCCCGGATCGGCGATCCCTTCGAGTCGCGCGGCAATGTTGACGCCGTCGCCCATCAGGTCGCCGTCGGCTTCCTCTACGATATCGCCGAGATGGAGGCCGATACGGAACTCGATGCGCTTGTCCGGCGCGACAGCGGCATTACGCTCGACCACGGCGTCTTGAATCTCGATCGCGCAACGCACGGCGTCGACCACGCTGCGGAACTCGACGATGAACCCGTCGCCCGTGCGTTTCACCAGGCGGCCGCGATGGGCGGCGACCGCCGGATCGGTGAGATCGCGCCGCAACGCGCGGAGATTCGCCAGCGTGCCGTCTTCATCCGCCCCGGCAAGGCGGCTAAAGCCGACCACGTCGGCGACCAGGATCGCGGCGATTTTCCGGGTTTCGTTCATGGCGCCTCTGAGCGGGCGGGCAAGCTAGCACAAGATCAACGCTGTCCGGCGCCAGGGGTCCTGCGGATCAGCCAACTTCGTGGCCGCGCGCCGCGAAAGTGCGCAGCGTCGCCATGAAATCGCGGAAGCGCTCCGGTCCGATCTCGGCGGCCCACTCGCCTTGAATCTGAAGCATTGTGGCGTGGATCACCTTCGCGACGTCCCGGGCTCGTTTGGTCACATAAATGCGCCGGCGCGCGCCCTCTTCCGGCGCTCGGCGCTCAAGGTATCCCAGCGCCTCCAGTTGGCCGATGATGTGATTGGTCGCCTGGCGCGACATCCGAAGCCGATGCGCGAGTTCAGATGGCCGCAACCCGTCAGGGGGCGGAAAGGAAAATGCGGCGAAATGGGTCGGCTGGATGTCGGTGAAGCCCGCCGCCTTGATGTCCGCCTCCATGCGAGCGCGCACATGCTCGAGACACTGCCTAAGCAGGGCGCCGACATAGGGCGGTCCTTCGCCACCGCCAGCGCCGCGTGAGGCTCGTCGATCATTGGGAGGTCTTGACATGATTGTAAAATAATTTTACGAGTGGCGTAAAATCACTTTACAATGGGAAGACCCACATGGAAAGCGAGACGACCGACACAGTCCGCATCGGCGGGATAGAGCTGCGGTTCCTGGTCGATGAGACGCAAGGCTCGGGCGACCTCGTGATCTTCGAGATGACCGTACATCCCAATGCGCGCGTGCCCGTCGCGCATTACCATCGGGAAGTCGATGAGATCGTCTACGGCCTCTCAGGCGCGTTGACGACAACGGTCGATGGCCGCAAGCGCGAGGTTCGGGCTGGCGAATCCGTGCTGATTCCCCGCGGCGCTGTCCATCACCACGAGAACCTCGGCGGCGAGACGTCGCGCACGCTCTTCGTGCTCAATCCCGGCAGCATCGGCCGCGCTTACTTCGAGGAGATGGCGGCAGCCGTGAGCGGTCCTGGCAAGCCTGATCCGGCGCGGCTCAAAGAGATCATGCTGCGCCACGGCCTCGTTCCCGCCTGAGGCCGCTGGGCTGCCCCCGGTTGACAGGCTCTCAGCCGCCGATCCCAATAGGAGCGGCGCGGGCTGCCGGAGGCGTTGGGGGCGATGCGGACGTGGATCAAGGACCCTCTGGCGATTTTCGCCGACAGCGCGGAGCGCGGCCTCGTCGTCGAGGGGACGCGGATCGCCGAGCGGGTCGGGCGCGGCGCGACGCCGGAGCACATTGACGCGACCTTCGACGCCTCGCGCCATGTCGTCCTGCCGGGTCTCGTCAACACCCACCATCATTTCTACCAGACGCTGACCCGCGCCCATCCTTCGGCGATCAACAAGCCGCTGTTCGCCTGGCTGACCGCGCTCTATCCGATCTGGTCCCGGCTCAAGCCGAACCAGCTCAGGCTCGCGGCGCGGCTCGCGCTGACCGAGCTCATGCTGTCCGGCTGCACAACCGCCGCCGATCATCATTATCTCTATCCGGAGGGCCTTGAGAACGCGGTCGACATCGAGGTCGAGGAGGCGCTTGGCCTTGGCATGCGGATGACCGTCTCGCGCGGCTCGATGAACCTGTCGGAAAAGGACGGCGGCCTGCCGCCGGATAGCGTGGTGCAGGACGAAGAGACGATTCTGGCCGACAGCGAACGGGTGCTGAAGCTGTTCCACGATCCGAAGCCGGGCGCCAGGATTCGCGTCGCGCTCGCGCCCTGTTCGCCGTTCTCGATCTCCAAGGATCTCATGACCGAGAGCGCGCGGCTCGCCGGACGCTACGACTGCCAGCTTCACACCCACCTGTGCGAGACCGAGGACGAAGAGCGCTTCTGCCTCAAGATGTATGGCTTGAGGCCGGTCGACCTCCTCGAGGAAACCGGCTGGATGTCGAGCCGCGTCTGGCTCGCCCACGGCATTCATTTCAACCCGCACGAGATCGCGCGACTCGGCAACGCCGGCGTCGGCGTCAGCCATTGCGCGGCCTCGAACATGGTGCTGGCGTCGGGGATCTGCCCGACCTGCGAGCTCGAGGCCGCGGGCTCACCCGTCGGCCTCGGCGTCGACGGCTCGGCCTCCAATGATTCCTCCAATATGATGGAGGCGGTTCGCCACGCGCTGATGATCGGCCGCCTGCGCTACGGCGCCGACAAGGTCACTCATCGCGACGTCTTGCGGTGGGCGACTGAAGGCTCGGCGCGCTGCCTCGGACGCTCCGACATCGGCCGGATCGAGGTCGGCTATGAAGCCGACCTCGCCCTGTTCAAGCTCGACGAGCCGCGCTTCTCGGGCGCGCACGATTCGCTCGCCGCGCTGGTTCTCTGCGGCGCCCACCGCGCCGATCGGGTGATGGTGGCGGGCGAATGGCGGGTCGTCGATGGGGCGCCGGTCGGGCTCGACCTTGATGCGCTGATCGCCCAGCACCAGGCTGCGGCGCGGGATTTCGCCTGATGGAGGCGCCCTTCTCCGCGCAGCGGGGAAGGTGGCCGAAGGCCGGATGGGGTATGGAAAGCAGGGACGGCTCCATGCAGTTTCTCGGTGACGATGGTGCAATCTGGCTGCCGTTAGGGCGGCGGCCCACACCCCATCCGGCGCCAATAGCCAGTCCGGAAGGACGGGCGTCCTTCGGGACACCCTATCGCGCCCCCTTCCCCGGGCGGGCCGGGGAAGGGGGGCGTTGCCGATGACTGCCCTTATTGTCCTCTTCATCGCCGCGATGTGGGCGGGAACGCAGAACGCGCTCGCCGGCGGCGGCTCGTTCATCACCCTTCCGTCGCTGATGCTGACCGGCATGGATGCGCGCGCGGCCAACATCACCTCGACGGTGGCGCTGTTTCCGGCCCAGCTCGTGACCGGCTTCACCGGGCGTGCGGACGCCGAGACCCCGCCGGGCCTGACGATGCGGACGCTTGTTCTCGTCAGCCTCGTCGGCGGGGGGATCGGCGCGCTCATCCTGCTCGCGACACCGCCCTCCGTGTTCGCGCGCCTCGTGCCGTGGCTCGTGTTGTTC
>JBAUXQ010000767.1:0-4934 GCA_049584355.1 Roseiarcus sp.
GAACCGTGCCGGCGTCCGTCTCCGTCTGAGCGCAAAGGTATTTTGTTCTTGCTTCGTTCCGGCTACCGGGATATGCCCGGGGTTAGAAGCGACACATCCCGAGCCAGTGACCGTGACGCGCTCGCCCCTGCGAAACAGGGAGGGCGCCTTGTATCGGAGGATGATGATCGCCCTGTCAGTATTGGCGGATCAACCCTATATAAATGGCGCGTGTGGGGGCGACCCTTCGCGGCCCGGCCGAATGCCGATTGGCCGCCAAGGAACTATCGAGGGACACTATGGCAGACGCAAGCGCACTCTGGGGTCTTGTTAAGCAAGCCGCCGACCCATCGGTTGCCGCGGCTCTGGAAATGTCGGTGGAATCGGATGAGGATCGGGCCCTGAACCGCATCAATCCGCTCACCTACGCCGCCGAGCGCGGCCTCGACGAGGAGCAGACGATCGGCGGCATGGTCCATGCGGCGCGGCTAGGCTTGTTCGATATGTCGTGGAACATGCTGTGCCCAGGATGCGGCGGCGTGCTCGAGAGCGGCGCGGCGCTGAAAACCCTCAATCACGCCCATTATTATTGCTCGCTCTGCGCGTCGGATTACGAACCAACGCTCGACCAGCTCGTCGAGGTGACTTTCACGGTCAACCCGCGGATCCGGCGCATCGCCGCGCATGATCCTGATTCGCTTCCCTTTGCCGAATACATGCGCCAGATCTTCTGGAGCTCCAGCACCACTGTGCCTGACGATGTCGAAAGCGTCGTTCAGAACACGACGCTCGACGTCATGGAGCTGGCGCCGGGCGAGAAGGCGGCGATGTCGCTGATCCTCCCGAAGGGGTTTGCAATCGTATTCGACCCTGTGACCCATTCGTCGCTGTTTCTCGAGGTCGACGGCGAGGAGACGCATGAGCGACGCAACCTTTCGCTCGTCTTCACCGACTCGCATGCGCACAGCGGCACGCTCAAGGTCCAGCCCGGGCCGGCGCGCATTTCTTACGAGAACAAGGCCACGCGCCGGACGCTGCCGGGAGTCTGGCTTCACACCGCCGAGATGGAGAAGATCACCAGCGGGCGCCGGCCGTTTCTGAATGCGACCCGGCTGCTCAGCAACCAGGAGTTCCGGGACCTCTATCGCAGCGGCACGTTCGATCCCGAGCAGCGCTTCAAGATCACCAGCCTCACGATCCTGTTCACTGACCTCAGGGGCTCGACAGCGCTCTATGACCGGATCGGCGATCTGGCCGCTTTCGATCTCGTGCGCAGCCACTTCGGCGCGCTTCTCGATGCGGTCGCCGCCGAGGGCGGCGCAGTGGTCAAGACCATCGGCGATGCGGTGATGGCGACCTTCCCGACCCCGGATCGGGCGCTGCGCGCCGCCATGCGCATGCGCGAGGAAATGCGCAAAATCAACCAGGGGCGCGGCAGCGATGACTTGGCGCTCAACATCGGGCTTCATTCGGGCCCGTGCCTCGCGGTGATGCTGGACGACCGGCAGGACTATTTCGGGCAGACGGTCAACATCGCCTCCCGCGTCCAGGGCCTGGCGGAGCCGGACGCGATTCTGGCGACGAAGCCGATCATCGAAAGCTCGGAGGTGGCGCGACTGGTTTCCGAGTCGAGCTATCGCACGACGCCGCGGCCATCATCGCTGCCGCTGCGCGGGGTCAGCGAAGCGTTCGAAATCTACGAGGTTCGCGAACGCGAAACCGCCGAGGCGGCATAGTCCCGCGCCATTTCGTTTCGCTCGAAAAGCAAGTCCTCCTCCCTGTTGTGGGGAGGTTGGGAGGGGGTCGGCGCCGCCCCCCTCACATTTGGGCCGTCATTGCGAGCGGAGCGAAGCAATCCAGGGGAACGCAGGGAGGCTGGATCGCCGCGTCGCTTCGCTCCTCGCGATGACGATTGCGTCCGAACGCGGCATGCTCCAGCGTCCCCTCAACCGGCGCTCGGCAATCGGCGACTAGCTTTCTCGCGCCAGAAAACCTTGTGGCCCCCACGGTCGAGAATCCGCAATGCGATCGTCTTCGGCGGCCACGCCGCGGCCGCCGCGGCGATGATCGCGGCCGAAACATCGGACGCACGAATCTCGACTTCCCGCAATATCGATTGTTCGGAATCGGTCCCGGCGCCGAGGAATTGGATCCGATACGGCTGCGGGCTTGGGATGTCGTTTCGGTCCGGCTGACGTTCCGGTCCGGACTCCGCGAAGGACCGCGGCTCGCCAGCCTCGCCCGGATCGCGATCAAGCACGAAGAAGGTGTTCATCTCCAATTGAGTCGAGAAATTGAGGCCGATGCGGCTGCCCGTCTGGCGCGCGACCGCTCGCGCGACCAGAGCCCAATCCTCCGCAATCGCGTCGGAACTGGCCTCGTGTTCCCTTCGCCGCGCCTCGTGATAGGCCCCGTCGCCGAGCTCACGAATGAGCGCCTCGGCCTCGGCTTCGATGCGTTCCAATCTCGCGCGCCGGTTCGGCGCCCAGGAGACCATTTCGCCTCCCCTTCTGACCTAAGGTCAATTGCTGCACAATTCGGCCTGACATGCAACCTCTGCAACCTCGCTGGGGAACGATGGTTCCCTCTTTGCCTTCGGGGCGCTCCGATTCCGGAGCAAGATTCCGTCGGCGGCCGCCTTAGCCAATCCCTGGGCGGATAAGCGTCTTCGTCAACCGGCGGACGCGCCTTACTTGATTGGGGCCACAGGGAGCTTCGTTTCGCCCGGCTCCATGACGTAAGTGTAATCGAGAGAATACCAGGGCGGCCGGAGCCTGGGATCCGTTGGATGACGCTCCTCGTGAAGCGTATAGTCGCCCAAGAGCGCCTTCGTGACGCCAAATTGCGGGTCAGTATCGATGTGTAGGTCCTTGGGATCGTAGACCTGAGAGATCAGAACCTTGAAGCCCTCTTTGACGATCAGCGCGTGAAGATGAGCCGGTCGATAGGGATGTCGGTTCTGAGCCTGCAACATCCGTCCCACAACTCCGCCGGTTGGAATTGGATAGCCGATCATCTTGACGGTGGCGAACCAGAATCGGCCATCCTCGTCTGTCGTGAATTTGCCACGGAGATTCATCTCGGCCTGTTCGGGGTCCTGGCTCTCGTAGAGGCCGACTGGCGATGCGTGCCAGATATCGACTTCGGCGCCCGCGATCGGCTTACCGGCCGTACTAACGACCCGCGCGGTCACGAGCAGCGGGTCGCCCGGCGTGTCTGATCGAACGATCGTGCCGCCATTGGCGACGCGCGGGGAATTCGACCGCCAGAACGGGCCGAGCAGCGATTGCGACGTCTCCGTATTGCCGTTGCCGCCATTGTTGAGGAGGCAGACAAGCGAGGAGACCCCGAGCGAGCCGGCCATCAGCACGGATTCGTTGTGCGTATCCGTGCTGAGCTTGCCCATCTCGTTGAGGACAGCCGTGGCCTGGCGAAACTCGTCCTCAGTCAGCCGGACCTCGCGGATGAAGCCGTGCAAATGTTTTACCAGAGAGATCAGAATTTCCCGCACGCGGGGGTCGGCGGTGCGCTCCATCGCCGCCAGCGCGTCCGACGTGACATCGTCCTGGCTCCCGATGATCATTGCGACTCTCCCTCGCCTCTTTCCAAACTGTTTACTATTCGCGAGCGTTGCGGCAAGACGTCCTGGGGCTGGGGGTGCAGGTCTTTTGCGCGATTCTCCTCCTCGCTCGGCGGAGGTCCGCGCAGGGACGTCGGACGTTGACTCGGCAGGGGCGTTGGACGGGAGGCATAGAACACCGCAGACGAGGCGGATACCGCGCGTCGCGAAGCAGTCTCCGCGTCGCGGTAATTGGCTCTCGGCTCATCGGCTGGACGCTCGCGGCGGCTCTGCCCGCCGCGGCGGTCGCGCAACAGGCGCCGGCTCCCGCCAGCGGCGCGTCTCAGACGGCTGATCAGGATCTCGGCGGCGGCCCGACCGGCGACATCCTCAACCCGGAGAACCTTTTCCAGCTCTACTACAGCGCCAAGACGGCGCCGGGCAGCGGTCCCAACGGGACGATAAGGACGGTGACCACCGACACCTTCAAGCTGCGCGGCGACTACGCCTTCGACTTGAGCCCGGATTGGCAGTTCGTGGTTCGCGGCGATCTTCCGTACCTCGCCAAGGACCCGGTCAATTCCGTCAATCCCGACGGCGAATTCCTCTATGGGCTCGGCGACGCCGACGTCCAGGGGACGGTTATCCGCACTTTCGACAGCCGCTGGAAAGCGGGGGCCGCCGTCCGGCTCATCACGCCATCCGGGGATTGGGACAACGGCCTCGGCTCCGGCTTGTGGCGGGTGCAGCCGGCGGCGGGCTTTCGCTACTCGCTGCCCGAAATCAGCTCCGGGAGTTATTTCGAGCCGTTCGCCCGCTACGACCGGAGCTTCGCGGGCGATCCGGCGAAGAAAGAGATCAGCAATCTGCAGTTTGCGCCGCTGATCAATTTCTCGCTGCCCGACCGCTTTTTCTTCAGCCTCTATCCGAGCCCGGACATCCGCTGGAATTTCGGCCCCGCCGTCACCGGCCAAACCGGACGCCTGTTTCTGCCGTTCAACGCCCGCGTCGGGCGCAATTTCAGCAAGAACCTTAGCGTCTCGCTCGAAGTCGGCGTTCCGATCATCAAGCAATATCCGGTCTACGACTTCACGACTCAGCTAAGAGTCAACATCAACTTTTGACGCCAACCGTCGATCCTGTCTCACCTTCGATTAAGCGACAAAAACTATCGATTGCGGTAAATAAGGATTAGTGGTACCTTTGTTTCTGTTTTCTGGAGCATCGGAACGAAAATGGACCGGACGATCGAGCGTGTTGACGGCCTTGCGTGGAAGCGCGAAGGGCCTCGGCGACCCAGGAGACAAGAAACATTTTTTGCCCCGGGGGGTCGGTGCAACCCATTGAAAAGGCTCAAAACCGCCAAGGAAAATACAAGGAAATCCAAGCCTTTTCC
>JBAUXQ010000768.1:0-1934 GCA_049584355.1 Roseiarcus sp.
CAAGCGCGCCTCTCGCTACTCCGCCGCCACCTGAACGTCTGGCGCGGCACGTGGCCTCACCGTGGGCGGCCCGGCGCGGACGGGCGCCTGCGGCTCGTCCGTATCGCCGACAAAGCGGCTCATGAAACGCCAGGCGAGCCGGCCGATGTCGTCCATCACCGTGAACACCGCCGGCACGAACACCAGCGACAGCATCGTCGACATCACGAGGCCGCCGATCACCGCGATCGCCATCGGCGAGCGGAAGCCGCCGCCGTCGCCGAGGCCCAGCGCCGACGGGAACATGCCCGCCGCCATCGCGATCGTCGTCATCACGATCGGCCGCGCCCGCTTGCGGCCGGCCTCGACCAGCGCCTCGAGGCGCGGCGAGCCGCGGCCGATCTCCTCGACCGCGAAATCGACCAGCATGATCGCGTTCTTGGTGACGATGCCCATCAGCATCAGAATGCCGATCACCACTGGCATCGACATTGCCTTATGCGTGATGAGAAGCGCGATGATCGCGCCGCCGATCGAGAGCGGCAACGAGATGAGAATGGTGATCGGCTGGAGGAAACTGCCGAACAGCAGCACCAGCAGCCCGTAGACCATCATCAGGCCCGCGCCCATCGCCGCGGCGAACGAGGCGAACACCTCGCTCATGATCTCGACGTCGCCGGTCTCGCGGATCTCGACCCCCGGCGGCAGGTGGCTCGCAGTCGGCAGCGCCCGGATCGCCGCGACAGCGGCCCCGAGCGCGGCGTCGCCGCGCAAATCGCCCTCGATCGTCACCCGCCGGGTGCGGTCGTAGCGGTTGATGGCGGTCGGTCCGTGGCTGACCGAGAAGTCCGCCACCACCGAGAGCGGCGTCGTCCCGCCGCTGCTCGTCGCCACCCGCAAATTCTCCAATAGCCCGACCCGCGCCCGCGCCGCCTCGTCGAGCTCGACCCGGATCGGGACCAGCCGATCGCCGGCGTTGAACTTGGCGAGGTTGGCGTCGATGTCGCCGAGCGTGGCGACGCGGATCGTGTCGGACAGCGCCTCGGTCGAAACGCCGAGATCGGCGGCGACCTGAGGCTTCGGCGTAATGCGCAATTCCGGCCGGTCGAGCTCCGCCGTCGAGATCGGATTCTCGATCGTCGGGATCGACCGCATCTCGCTCGCGATCTGGTTGGCGGTCGTGTTGATGACGTCCATGTCGGGGCCGGCGATGATCAGCTGCAGGTCGCGCTGGCCGTTGTCCTTGAGGAACCAGTAGCGGATGTCCGGCTGATCGGCGAGGATCGCGCCGATCGTGAGCTGCAGGTCCTTCTGCGTCGCCTCGCGCTTTGATTTGTGGACGAAGTTGATGACCAGCGTCGCCTTGCGCGGCTCGTCGTCTTCGCCGCCGAGAATCTTGCCGCCGAAAATCAACGCCGAGCGAACCTCGGGCATGCCCCGCAGCTTGTCCGAGATCGCGCGGGTGATGCGATCGGTGTCCTCGAGCCGCGAGCCCGGCGGCAGCTCGATCGCCAAGAGCGCCCGACCATAGTCGTCCGCGGGAATGAATCCGGACGGCAGCAGCTGCGTCGACCACAGCGACGCGGCGAAGATCAGCGCGCCCGCGAACAATGTCAGCCAGCGGTGGCTGAGCGAAGCGCGCACGAGCAGGGTATAGAAGCGCATCACCGCGCCGTCGCGATGGGCGTGGTCGTGCGGCGCGCGCAGGAAATAGGCGGCGATCACCGGCGTGACGAAGCGCGCGACCATGAGCGAGAACATCACGGCGATCGCGACCGTCAGGCCGAACTGGCGGAAATACTGGCCGGCGATGCCGCCCATGAAGCTGACCGGCGAGAAGATCGCCGCGATCGACAGCGAGATCGCGATCACCGCGAGTCCGATCTCGTCGGCCGCCTCGAGCGAGGCGCGATAGGCCGACTTGCCCATCCGCATATGGCGCACGATGTTCTCGA
>JBAUXQ010000769.1:0-2807 GCA_049584355.1 Roseiarcus sp.
CGCGCCGCCGTCCGCCGACGTTGTCGTCGACAGGGTCGAAACCGCGCTAGTCGTGCCCGGGCACACCTTATGGGCGCTCAGCCAAAACTATTACGGCGACCCGACGCGCTACCCGGTGATCTACGAGGCCAATAAGTCGCAAATCCACAACCCGAATCTCATCTATCCCGGCCAGGTCTTCGTCGTGCCGAAGTTCGAACCGAAGCCTTGAGCGGCGCGGAGCCGCCGGTCCTCATCCAACAGCATCTTCGACGGCCGGGCGTCGCACCGGCTCGGTCGCCCAAACGTCAGGAACAAAAGTCTCCCCATGCCCCCCGACGACCGCGCCGAGGCAATCTCCCGGCTCCAGATCAGGACGTTCGACGATGCGCTCGGCCAACGCATCATCGGGACCCATATGTGGGCGGTGCGCGAAGGACTGCGCGGCGCCGGCGCCTATGAATTGTTCGACGGCTTTTGCCAGCGGCTCGTCATCGACGGGATCGAATTATGGCGGGCGCATCTGGCGATGGAGACGCTGCATCCGCAATGGAGCGGCTACGGCTACACCTGGCGTCGCGACCTCAACGCCATCGAACCCGAGCAATACGTGCACGGGAGTACTGAAGACGCGGATTTTCTCGGCAGCCCTTTCAATGAGCTCATCGTCAGGGCCCAGGCCGGAGAGGAGAATCCGTCAATGCGCCGGCGCGTCGAACAGGACGATCAGCGCGACTTCCCGGTCCTGGTGGAATTTTTCGCCGCAGGCGCGACGGACTACCTCGCCTACCTCTTCGCCTTCGGAAAGGGTGGCGACCGCTCGCAGGGAACCGGCATCGTCTATTCGTTCGTGACCGACCGCAGGGGCGGTTTCAGCGACGACGCGACGACCCTCCTGCAAGCGACGCTCCCTGGCCTTTCGCTGGCGATGAAGGCGCACGCCGGCTACGTCATCGCCTCCGGACTGCTTGGGACCTATCTCGGCGAGGACGCCGGACGGCGGGTCCACGCCGGTTCGATCATGCGCGGTTCGGTCGACACCCTGCGCGCGGTCATATGGTACGCCGACATTCGCGGCTTCACGACCGTAAGCGATTCGGCGCCGGGTCCGGTCGTCGTCGAGCTGCTCAACGAGGTGTTCGAGATCCTGACCGCATCGCTTCGCGTGCACGGCGGCCAGGTGCTCAAGTTCATCGGCGACGGGATGCTCGCCGTCTTCTCGTTCGAGGAGCGCGACCGGGCGGAGACCTGCCGGCACGCGCTCGACGCCGCGACCGAGGCGATGCGCAACATCGATGAGATGAACAAGGCGCGCGCGACGGCCGGGGTCCCGGTCGCCTCAGTCGATCTCGCCCTTCATCTCGGCGAGGTGCTCTACGGCAACGTCGGCGCGACCGACCGGCTCGACTTCACCGTCATCGGCCCGGCCGTCAACGAAGTCGCACGCATGGAGGCTTTATGCGAGCCGCTCGGCCGCCCGGTTCTCGTCTCGGCCGAATTCGTCGCCGGCATCACGGGCGCCGACGACCGCCTCGAATCGCTCGGCCGCCACGCGTTGCGCGGCGTGAGGGAGCCGAAGGAAATCTTCGCGCTGGATCTGGGCGGCGGCGGATGATGGCGGTGTGTCGGCTCGCGATGCCGATTGGGACTGGGAAACTGCGTTCCGTGATTGGGCTGCGCCAGATTTCATGACTGCCGCGTCCTTGCCTAATAGGGACGCAACCGGACTTCGCGAGCAAATCGCGCAAAGGCCGATCGAACTGCGGCGCCATTCAGGCCGCAACCGGGACCGCTTCACGCAGCGCCACGACCTGAATGAAGATCGCTTCTGGATCGACCTCTGGATGATTGTCCGGCGCGAGGTCGACCGCCATCCCGGACACTTTTTCGAGCAGTTCGTCGAGGGTAGGCGCATCCGCGGCAGCGGGAATCTCGTCGCAGTAGCCGCTCCATGCACTCGCTTCGGCGTCCCAAGTCGCGGATACGGTGAAAATCACTGGCCTCGCCATGCGGTCCTCATCGACAGACTCACCCTTTCAAGCCGGAAGACCAATACCACCTCCTGGGCGGCGCAGAAACTCCGTCGCCCGCCCCGATCACCTTATCGGCGGGGCGTATTGCAGGCCGCCTTGGTTCCAGAGCGCGTTCAGGCCGCGGCGGATCTTGATCGGCGAGCCCTGGCCGACGTTGCGCTCGAACGATTCGCCATAATTGCCGACCGCCTTGACGATGCGATAGGCCCAATCGTTGCTGAGGCCGAGCCCCTTGCCGAAATCGCCCTCGACGCCGAGCAGGCGGCGGATCGCTGGATTATCGGATTTGAGCTTGTCGTCGACGTTGGCCTGCGTCACGCCGAGCTCCTCGGCGGTGATGAGCGCGTAATGGGTCCATTGGACGATCTGGAACCACTGGATGTCGTCCTTGCGCACCGAGGGGCCGAGCGGCTCCTTGGAGATGATGTCCGGCAGCACGATATGGTCGTCCGGATTGGACATCTTGAGCCGCTCGGAATAGAGGCCCGACGCATCGGTGGTGTAGGCGTCGCAGCGGCCGGTGTCGTAGGCCTTGGTCGCCTCGTCGTCGGTCGCGAACACGACCGCCTCGAGCTTCATGTTGTTGGCGCGAAAATAGTCGGCGAGGTTGAGCTCGGTCGTCGTCCCCTGCTGGACGCAGACCGAAGCGCCGTCGAGCTTCAGCGCCGAATCAATCCCGAGCTTCTTGCGCACCATGAAGCCCTGCCCGTCGTAATAATTGATGCCGGTGAAGAACATGCCGCCGGTCTGGCGCGACAGCGTCCAGGTGGTGTTGCGGATCAGGACGTCGATCTC
>JBAUXQ010000770.1:0-5886 GCA_049584355.1 Roseiarcus sp.
AAACCGTCCCAGCCCTTGGCGCCGACGGTTTGGATCGCAGTGGCGCTCAGCCGCGGCTCGCGCGCCATCAATTCGAACATACGGCGCACGCCGACGACGTCCGGGTCGCGGCTCGTCGCGTCGGCGACCTCGCCATCGCGCACCACATTGTCGACCACGATCGTGGTTCCGGGCCGGGAAAGCCTGAGCGCCCATTCGAGATAGGCCGCGTTGCTCACCTTATCGGCGTCGATGAAAACGAAATCGAACGGGCCGAGCCCCTCGGCCGCGATCTTCGGCAACGTCTCCAGCGCCGCGCCGGTTCGAATCTCGACTTTGCCGGCAAAACCCGCGCGGGCGACGTTGCGGCGGGCGACCTCGGCGTGCCTGGCGCTCCGCTCGAGGGTAATGAGCCGGCCCCCGTCGGGAAGAGCGCTCGCCAGCCAGATGGTCGAGTAGCCGCCGAGCGTGCCGATTTCGAGCGCCTTCCTCGCGCCGCTCATCTTGGCCAGGAGATGGATGAGCTTGCCTTGCGGCGCCGAGACGTCGATCGACGGCAGGCCGGCCGCCGCATTGGCGGCGAGCGCCTCCGCGAGCGCTCGGTCCGGGGCGACGATCGTCTCGGTGAAATAGGCGTCGACCGCCTTCGCCAGATTCGGGTTCACCGCCATCGGCGCCTCATCGTCATTCCTCCTTCCCGGCCACGCCCGCCTCGGCGAAGGTCGCCATGCCGTTGTGGCAGGCGACGGCGGCCTTGACGATCCCAACCGCCAGCGCTCCGCCGGAGCCCTCGCCGAGCCGCATCCCAAGATCGAGCAGCGGGGTCTTGCCGATGAGCTTCAGCGCATGCCGGTGCGCGCGCTCGGCCGAGACATGGGCGGCGAGGCAATGGTCGAGCGCGGTATCGTCAAGAGCGAGCAACACCGCGGCGGCCGAGCACACCACGAAGCCGTCGAGCAGGACCGGCGTGCGGCGCAGACGCGCGGCGAGGATCGCGCCCGCGATGGCTGCGATTTCACGCCCGCCGAGGCGGGCCAGAATCTCCAACGGATCGCTGAGGTGCTGCTTATGGCGCGCAACCGCGGCGCGCACCGCATCGGCCTTGCGCCTGAGGCCCTCGTCGTCGACGCCGGCGCCGCGGCCGACCCATTCCTCGGCCTCGCCGTTGAAGAGCGCGTGATAGATCGCCGCCGCCGGCGTCGTGTTGCCAATGCCCATCTCGCCCAGGACCAAGAGGTCCGGCTCGGAGGCAAGCGCCTCCATGCCGAAGGCCATCGTCGCCGCGCAGGCCTTCTCGTCGAGCGCCGGCTCCCGGGTGATGTCGCCGGTCGGCTTCTCGAGCGCCAGTTCGTAGACCTTGAGCGAAATGTCGAAAGTCTTGCAGATCTGGTTGATCGCGGCGCCGCCGGCGGTGAAATTCGCCACCATCGCCTGAGTGACCGAAGGCGGGAACGCCGAGACGCCCTGGGCGACGACGCCATGATTGCCGGCGTAGACCGCGACCAGCGGATTGTCGACATGCGGCCGCGCCGATCCCTGCCAGCCCGCCATCCATTCGGAGATCTCCTCCAGCCGCCCGAGCGCGCCCGCGGGCTTGGTCAATTGCCCCTCGCGCTCGCGCGCCGCCGCGCGCGCCGCCTCGTCCGCGTTGGGCATCTTGGCGAGAAGCGCACGGATGTCGTCGAAGGGACGGGGGGAGGGGGGCATGGATTTGGTCTCGAACGCAGGATGGCACGGCCCCTATAGTCGAAAAACCAGCCCGATGGAAAAGCGGCCGGACGACGGGTCGAAATCGCAATCTTCGAGCGCTTTAACCTTGACAGAACTGTCAATTTCAATGGAAACTGAGCAGGCCCGGTTGGCCAGCAATCCTGTAGGGAAAGGAAACACAACCATGCTTCAGCAACGCGTCATTCGCAAAGCAATCAACCTCGGAGTCGTTGGGCTTTTCGGGCTCGGACTCCTCGCGGTCGATTCGGCTCCCTCCTTCGCCGGCAACTGCGGCGGCCATTGTCAGGTGATGAAGAGATGCGGCGAGTTGGTCAAGGAAAAGGGCCTCAAAGGCGCCGCTTATCAAAGCGAATTTAACAAGTGCATGACCGACGCGGCGAATTATAAGTAGCCGGCTTTCCGCCGCGCTTCGGGGTCGTCGGCGGCTGGCCGGCGACCCTGCGATCCGTGGGCTGCGCCGATATGGGGCGCGCTGCGCTCCGGCGCGAAACCAGCCAGCGGCCAATATCGGTTTCTCGGCAGTCAACAAATCCTTGCCAGATCACCGGACATGTGATTTAGTTTTTCAGAAAGAGCGGACCCGGGCGGCGTCGGAGCCCTGGAACAGGCGGTCGAGGATGCGCTGCGCCCCCCAACAAGGCTAACCTATTGAAAGGCCTAAGATTCCAATTTGGATTTTGTTGCGCCGGATTTTGATTTTGTTGCCTCCGGCTTGGATTTCGTTGCGTCAGATTTTGATTTTGTTGGCTGCGGCTTGGATTTCGTTGCGGCTTGACCTCGCCTACTCCGCCGCCTCCCGCATCGCGCCGTAGCGGGTGAGCTGCGCCCTCAATGGCGCGGGCTTGAGCGGCTTGTTCATGACCGCCGCCCCTTCGCGCGCCGCCGCGTCGCGGACCTCGGGACTGCGGTCGGCGGTGGCGAGGATGGCGGGGATGTGGCGCCCGAACTGCTCGCGCAGCGCCCGGATCGCGGCGACGCCGTCGCCGGAATCGAGATGGTAGTCGGCGATGATGACGTCCGGCGGGCCGAATTCGATCAGCGCGGCCGTCGCCTCGGCGAGGCCCTCAGCGGTGGCGACCACGCAACCCCAACGGTTCAGAAGAGTGCGCATGCCCTCCAGCACCCGCGGCTCGTTGTCGATGGCGAGAACCTTCAGCCCGCTGAGCGGTTCGCCCGCCGCGATCGGCTCGGGCGCGCCGGGCTCTGCGCGCGGCTTAAGCGCCGCGCGTCCGAGCGGCGCGGTGACGAAGAACACCGATCCCTTGCCGGGGCGCGAGCGCAATCCGACCGGATGCTCGAGCACCCGCCCCAGGCGCTCGACGATCGATAAGCCGAGGCCGAGGCCGCGCGCGACCCGCGCCCCCTGATCGAGGCGCCGGAATTCGGCGAACACCGCCCGCTCATGCTCGGGCGGAATGCCGAGGCCGGTGTCCCACACCTCGATCCGGGCCGCGCCGCCAACGCGTCGGCAGCCGACCAGCACCCGGCCGCTCAGCGTATATTTGAGCGCGTTCGAAATGAGGTTCTGCAGCAGGCGCCGCATCAGCCGCCGGTCGGTGCGAATGGCGAGCCTGGTGGGGACGAAGACGAGGTCGAGTCCCTTGGCCCGGGCGAGGGCGGCGAACTCGATTTCGAGCAATCCCATCAGGTCGGCAACCGGGACGTCGGAGATTTCCGGCCGGGTCGCGCCGGCGTCAAGTCGCGAAATGTCGAGCAGCGCGCCGAGGATCTCCTCGACCGCCTCGAGCGAGACATCGACGTTGCGCGCCAGATCCGCCCGCTCCTCGACCCCGATCTGGCTCGCGCCCTCGGAGAGCGAGCTCGCATAAAGGCGCGCGGCGTTGAGCGGCTGCAGAATATCGTGGCTCGCCGCGGCGAGGAATCGCGTCTTGGACAGGTTGGCTGCGTCCGCCTCGTTCTTCGCCCGCTCGAGCTCGGCGTTGAGCCGCTGCAATTCCGCGGTGCGCTCATCGACGCGGCGTTCGAGCATCTCGTTGGCCGCTTCGAGCGCTTCCTCGACCTGAACGGTCTGGGTCACGTCGGTGTAGGTGGTCACGATCCCGCCGTCCGGCAGCCGCGCCGAGCGCACCTCGATCACTCGGTGGGTCGAGAACAGGCGCAGCCGGTTCGGCTGATCATCATAGAGCAGGCTCGCGACCCGGTCGGCGACGAAGTCTTCCGAATCGCCCGGCCCGTAGGCGCCGCGGCCGGCGTTGAAGCGCACGATCTCATCGAGGCCCACGCCATGACGCAGCATGGCGGGCGGCAGGTCGAAGAGGTCGGCGAATTCGCGGTTCCAGGCGGTCAGCGCGAGATTGGCGTCGAAGACGGTGACGCCCTGCCGCGCATGATCGAGCGCATGCTGCAATTGATCGCGGCTCGACTGGATCGCGGCGGAAGCTTCGTCGATGAGCTTGAGCGCCGATTGGCCGGACACGGTCCGCGGCCTCAACAGCAACGACAGCACCCGGCGCGAGGTCGAGGCGCCGATCGCCGGCGAGAGCAGGAATTCCGCATGGCGAACCAATTGCGCGCTGGCCTCGAGCGTGGGGTCGTAGACGAGACCGCGCTCGCGCATGAAGCCGGCGAAGGCGCGGCGCGCCCGCCCGGCCCCGAGATAGCGGGCGACCGCCGCCTCGAGCTCGCCCGCGGTCGTCGACGAGCGCCAAAGACGGAATGCCTGAGGCTTGCCACCGACGCCCACTCCGGCGAACGCGCTCGCCTGCGCCCGTTCGAGCGCGCTCGGCTGGCGGGTCAGCGAAAAGACGAAAAACGCCGCGATGTTCGCCGCCAGCGATAGGACCACGCCGCCCACCAGCGCGTTGGGCGCGAAGGCGACCAGCGCGGCCGGGCTCAGCCAGGCAATCGCGAGCGGCCCATGGGCCAAAAAGTTCGAAAGCGCGTGTTCCGGCCGGATCGAGGGCAAGAGCAGGAGGTAAAACCAGGCGATCGCGCCCGCGCTCATGCCGGCGATCGCGCCCCGCGCCGTCCCGCGGCGCCAGAAAAGGCCGCCGAGAAAGGCCGGCGCGATCTGCGCCACGGCCGCGAACGATAGCAGGCCGATCGACACCAGACCCGCTTCGCCGGCCATGCGCTCGTAGGCGAAGCCCAGCGCCAGAACGCCGACGATCGCGACCCGGCGGACCCAAAGCACCACCGCGCCGATGTCGCCCTCGACCGCGCGCGCCTGCGACCCGCGGCGCCGGAGCACGAGCGGCATCACCAGGTCGTTGGAAATGGTGATGGCGAGCGCGACGCTTTCGACCACCACCATCCCGGTCGCCGCGGAGAGGCCGCCCACCATCGTCAACAGCGCGATCCCGTGCGCGCCGGCGTTGAGCGGCAGCGCAAGAACGGTCAAGTCGCGATTGATCGACCCATCCGGGAAAATATTCAGACCGGCGATGGCCAGCGGCGCAACGAACAGGTTGATCAGCACGAGATAGGCCGGAAAGAGCCAAGCCGCGGTGCGGATGCCGCGCTGGTCGTGGTTCTCGACCACCGCGACATGGAACTGGCGTGGCAGGAGCACGATGGCGAAAGCCGACAGGAGCGTCGTCACCACCCAAACCGCGGGATCGGGAGGGGTCTGGATGACCTCGGCGATCCTGGGATTGGATTGCGCAATCTCGGTCAAAGCGATAATCCCGCCGTTGAGCCGCCAGACGACGAAGACGCCGACGGCGAGAAACGCAACCAGTTTGACGATCGATTCGACCGCGATGGCGAGAATGAGACCGTCCTGATGCTCCTTGGGGTTGATGCGCCGGGTGCCGAACGCCATCGCGAAGGCGGCGAGCAGCAGGGACACCGCCAGATAGAACGAGGTCGAGGGCGTGTCGGGCGTCAGCCGGGCGCGATCGAACGAATCGACCACCATCAATACCGTCGGCGCGACCGCCTTGAGCTGGAGCGCGACATAGGGCGCCGACCCGATGAGAGCGATCAGCGCGGCGACCGCGGCGACCGGCTGGGATTTTCCATACCTCGCCGATACGAAATCGGCGACCGTGGTGACGTTCTGCGCGTGGGCGAGATTGGCGATGCGGGCGATGAACGGCGCCCCGAGGCCGATCACAAGAATGGGCCCGATGTAGATCGGCAGAAAATCGAGCCCGTGCTCGGAAGCGAGCCCGACCGAGCCGTAGTAGGTCCAGGACGTGCAATAGACGGCGA
>JBAUXQ010000771.1:0-4703 GCA_049584355.1 Roseiarcus sp.
GGCCAGGCCGAGCGGGCGCTCGAGGCGATGTGCCGGCGCGCCAACGCGCGATCGGCCTTCGGGCAGAAGCTGGCGCGGCTCGGCGCCAATCCCGACATCATCGCCGAAGCGCGGATGAGCATCGAGATGGCGCGCCTGCTCTGCCTCAAAGCAGCCTGGGCGATGGACACCCAAGGGGTGCGCGCCGCGGCGCCGCTCATCTCGCAGATCAAGGTGATCGCGCCCAGGGTCGCGCTCGAGGTCATCGATCAGGCGGTGCAATTGCACGGCGGGGCGGGCGTCAGCCAGGATTTCCCGCTCGCCCGCATGTGGACCCACGTCCGCACGCTGCGCCTCGCCGACGGACCCGACGCGGTCCATCGGCGGGTGATCGCCAAGGCCGAGATGAAGCGCTACACCAACGAGGCGGCGGCGCGGTGAGCGGAGCCTTTCCCGAGGATACAAGCGCCCTCGACGCATGGGCCAGCGCGCACGTCGAGGGCTGGCGCGGCCCGAGCGCGGCGAAGAAATTCGCCGCCGGCCAGTCGAACCCGACCTATCTCATTGACGCTGCGAGCGGCCGCTACGTGCTGCGCCGCAAGCCGCCGGGCAAGCTCTTGAAAATGGCCCACATGATCGAGCGCGAGTTTCGCGTGCTGAAAGCGCTCGAAGGAGTCGGATACCCAGCCCCGCGCGCGCTGGCGCTCTGCGACGATGAGGGCGTGATCGGAACCGCCTTCTATCTGATGGCCTTCGTCGACGGGCGCGTCCTCTGGAACCCGGCGCTGCCGGAGCTCGAGCGCCAGGATCGGCGGCCGATCTATGACGCCATGAACGAGGGCCTCGCCAAACTGCACACGATCGACGTCGCCCAAGCGGGCCTCGCGGATTACGGTAAGCCGGGCGGCTACTATACCCGCCAATACCAGCGCTGGACCGACCAATACCGGGCCAGCGAAACGGCGAAGATCGAGGACATGGAGCGCCTCATCGCTTGGCTCGCCGACAAGGTCCCGGCGGACGACGGCCGGGTCGCGCTGGTGCATGGCGACTGGCGCATCGACAACATGATCTTCGACTTGAAGTCGCCGCGTCTGCTCGCGGTCCTCGACTGGGAGCTGTCTACGCTTGGCCATCCGTTCGCCGACCTTGCCTACCAGTGCATGCAATGGCGGTTGCCGGCCGGCAGGTATCGCGGACTGGGCGGCATCGACCGCGAGGCCAGCGGCATCCCGACCGAAAGCGAATATGTCGCCGCCTATTGCCGGCGAATGGGACTCAACGACATCCCCGATTGGACCTTCCTCATCGCCTTCAGCTTCTTTCGCAGCATTGCGATCCACCAGGGCGTCTATAAGCGCTCGCTCGACGGCAACGCCTCGAATCCGGAGCTCGCCCGGCAGTTCGGCGAGTCCTTGCCGCTGCTGGCGCGCGTCGCCATGGAGGGGGTCGAGGGCAAAAACGATCGTTCGGCGTAGAGGACCATCGCCGCGCGCGGGCGAGGCGCCTTGCCGGCGCTGGCGCGTCATGCTAATCGGCCGCCGACCCTTGCGGCGAGACCTTGAGCGCCTCGCCGTCGGCCCCGGAGAGGTGGCAGAGTGGTCGATCGCGCCGCACTCGAAATGCGGAGTACGTGCAAGCGTACCGGGGGTTCGAATCCCTCCCTCTCCGCCAACGCCCGGACCTAACCATTTATAATCGTTGGGATATACGCGAGACGATGGGCGCTTGCCCTAACTTTTGCCCCAACTGGGGATTGTCCAGTTGAGGGGCAGGCGGCTAGCCGCGCGCCACTCCTCTCCGGACTTGATCGGCTGGCTTGTCCGATCTGCGCCCAACGTAAACCGTCTGACGCAAAAGCTGGTCGGCGGTCCAAGTCGAAAGCGGCCTTTTCGTATTTCTTTTTGGCGCGACGTTATGCGAAGGCGACAGTCGGACGACGCCTGCGATAGCCGGCAAAACCGAGGGCTGCGAAGCCGATCAGGAGCATCGCCCAAGTCGAGCCTTCGGGGACTGCAGCCTCGGTGATAGTGGTCGGTCCCAGCGCGTTATAAAGGTTGCCGGCTCCGCCCGGTCCCGCGATCATGCCGCAGACGACAGCGGCGCCACACTCGCCGTTCTCGCCGCCAGTCAAGAATTGCAGCGTGTAGCCGCCAGACAGGCTGCCAGGCGCGTTCGAGCCGAAGGTTATGCCAGAGGAGTCGATCGGAATTTTGTCGTCCTCGGCAAATAGTTCGGTTCCGTCTCCGGCCTCGTAGACCTCCCCGACCCGAACCAGGCCCATTGTGACGGTGGTCGGGACCAATCCAACCCCTGTGATGGACAGCGTCCCAGAGAGCGCCGAGCCCCCGACAACGTCCAGGAGCATATAGCCGGTCAGAGTATCGCCGCTATACGGTCCCCCGTTGTACGTTGTCGAAAAATCCAATTTCTCGAGTGCGGCGCTTGCATCGCCTGGAGCGAGCGCCGGAGCTACGGCGACCGCGAGAGCTCCAAGCAGAAACAAGATTTTCACTGCAGATTTTTCCTTCCCAAAGATCCGAGCCGAAGCAGCCAAGCTCGGCCCCGTCGCGAGAGTGGCCCTATGGCCGCGGCGCGTCAGTAATATCTCCAAACTCAGGAGTCAACTCTATTTACCATACAGACACTGGAAAATATAGCGGGTTAGTGCTTTCGGCGCTCGGCAGCGCGAGCCGCGATCGACGGGTCGATTGCGCCAGGCGGGAACGCCAGCAAAGAGGTCGAATTTGAACCCGAATGGCTGACCGGAGGCGACGCCGGCGGCCCCGGCACGCGCTTGCTCACGTGATCGGCGACCAGGAAGAGCAGGCCTACCGCCGTTTGCTCGGCCAACATCAAGAACCCGCCCTCGGCTTGGACGGCGCGTATAGGTAAACCGTAACCCTCCGGCAGGCCGCTGAGAGCGAGGAGACGGCGACGGCGATCACTGGGGTGAGTCGCGGGCGTACGACCATCAAAAGCCCAAACGTCATCGCCCCAGCGAACAGCCTTAGTGTGCGGGAACCAGGCGATCGAAGCGCCAAGACGCTACGGAAATTCAGCTTAATTAATGCTCAGGTCCACACCATTTAGACCACGAACGTCATTTCCTCGCTCATTGAGCGTGTAATGGAGCATTTATGAAAATCTGCAACGTGCCGGCTTTGGGTTGCTCTCTCGCCCCATGAATATCGAACCAGCGACCACGAATAGCGAGGGGAGAAAGACCTGGAATTCGCCTAACGCCCGCTCGAATGGCGAACCAGGCGCTGCCGTAATCGCGCTAATGTCGGTTACCCACGCCTGGGGGAGTTCATCGCCGAACAGGCCGCTCGGGCCGAGAGCGATCGCAAGCGTGGGGTGAACTTGCGACGTCACTGTCGACTGGTCACCGTCTGGAACCGCGTCTAGCCAAGGCGACGCAAAGTGAGAATCGGTCTCACCTGTTTTTGCAGCGATGATGGGCGTTCGATCGAAATGAATCGTGGAGCCTGAGACGGCGAGAGGCTCGCAATCGCCGCGCCGTCCATCCCTTCGATATCTATTTGATATAAAATGTGCTTTCCCATATTCTTCGATCAAGGACGAAAGCGAAAACGGTCGGAACGTCGTAGTTGACGATGTCGCCCCCTCGGCGCCAAAGCTCGCTTAGAATAGCTCTCGATTGCCGTTCCCTGCGCGGAATCGAGGGAATTGACTTGGAGCGTGTCGGGTTGGCTTCCACCGCAATCACTCTAAAGCCCCGCGCCAAGTAGGCGGTAGTGTGGTCCCCCAACGTCGAATATCAGATCGCCCTCCGGCATTTGTTTAGACCTCAAATAATGTTTCGCTTTTTTACGACGCCTTTGGTCTTCTTCGCAACTCTGGGAATCTCGATCAAACCTGTCTATTGAGCCGCGATGAAAAGACGGAAACGAAGTCTATTTATCGCCGCTTTCGCCGCCCTAGCGCTCATTGTCGCGGGCGCGGCGGCGGGCAGCCTTCTATACCGGGCCTACCCGATCCAGGTTTCGCTATTTGCCGCCCTGACGCGCAACTATATCCGCTCGTGGGGAGCCTCTCCCGGCACGACGACGACTGAACAAAACCCTGCTTACAAAGATGCTGCCCCGGCGCCCGCGCGTTCGGTCGTGACGGCGCCCAACGCCGGCGGCGACGACTGGCCGAACTACAACAGGACGCTCACGTCGGAGCGCTATTCGCCGCTCGCCGAGATCAACACCAAGACCGTCCCCAAACTCAAGATCCAATGCACGTATGACACCAAACAATACACGAGCTTCGAGTCTGGCCTTATCATGGTCAACGGAGCTCTGATCGGCACGACACTGTCCGACATTTTCTCGATCAACCCGGCCACTTGTGAGGAGAATTGGCGCACCCGACAGAACCTCCCGGCCTCGATCCTTACCGCCATGCGAGGGGCCGCCTATTTGGACGGCAAGCTGTTCCGCGGGTCACAAGATGGGCGGGTGCTTACCTCGGCGACTTGGCGCAGCGGGACGAACTGTTCGAGAATTGGGGGCACTTCAATCACGCCGGGGCGATGACGGCGAGCGCCCGGCTCGCGGATGCGATCGCCGGCCTCGACTTCTGAGGCCCCTTCGGAAACCCGGCCTGAATGGCCGCGTTTTTCAATTCCAGCCGCAGCCGTCGCCTCACACCAGCCGACTTTGCGCCTTGGCTGCGGCGATGAAGCTCGCAAACAGCGGGTGGGGCTCGAA
>JBAUXQ010000772.1:0-1733 GCA_049584355.1 Roseiarcus sp.
CGTAAACCGTTTGCTGGAGCAATCCGTCGGCGGTCCAACTGAGGTAGGTGATTTCAGCGACGATTCGCGGCTCAACCCAATGCACCTGCACGCGCCCGGCGTAGATGAGCTTCCCGTCGTCCGTGTAGTAGCCCAGCAAGAGGGCGCCGAGCTGCGGCCGCGATCCTTCGGGGTCGGTCCAGCCGACGATGACGAACTCTTGCCGGTTGAGACATTTGGACTTGCGCCATAAGCCTCGATTCCCGGGTGCATAGGGCGCATCGATCGTCTTCGATACCACGCCCTCGAAACCAAGTTTGCAGGCATGCTTTCGGACGATCTCGCCCTCGCCCATCTCATGGGCGTTGAACTGAAGGCCGGGCGTCCCAGCGATCAGCCGCTCCAGCAGCGCCTTGCGCTCGACGAGCGGCAAGCTGGCGGAATCCAGCGCGGGAGTGGCGAGACCTGTTTGCGGCCGCGCGAAGAGCCTTGAACGCTCACTGAGCGTAGTGGTGATGCGGATGGTGGTATGCGCCGCCGCGACGAATATATTCTGCGCTAGCTCTCGCCCGGTCCTTGCTTTCGTTGGCCCGGTTCCACGACCGGTCGAAAGTCGAGGTCGACGGGGCGCCTGGTTTGACGCCGTAACCCGTCTGCGCATGAGCCGATAGGGGCGCCCAGCAAAGGGCGGCGCCGAGGATGATCCAGGCGACGGTCTTGAGCATGATTTTTCTCCTCGCCCCGCAGATCCGGCCTCAGGCTTAAAGAAGGTGCGCGGGGCGCGCGCCCGTTGCCGGAATGCGGCCTAGTAAGCGGCGCTGGCGGGCGGCGTCCCTCCGAAAGCGCCGCCAACCACCTGGAAGGGCGCTTCGGCGACTCCGCCGGCCGCATTGAACGGCGCCGCGAACGGGCCGCCGTAGCCGGTAGCCGGGGTGTAGCTATAGCCGGGGCCGCCGAAGAGCGCCGACACGCCGCCAGCTACGCCGCCGACAATCCCGCCCACGATGCCGCCCGCGCCGTAAAAAACGGCTCCCACCGCCTGGCCGGTTCCGCCCACGACGCTGCCTACCGCCCCCACGGGCGCCCAAGCGTAGACCCGGCTTGGCGCCGGCGCCGCGTGAACGACGATCTGACGACTCTCGCCATGATCGGCGTAGTGGCGATAGCGGGCGTGCCCATAATGCGTGTGCGCATAGTGTTTTTGGGCGGAGTATTCTTGCGCCGAAGCCGGAGCGGCGATGGCGAACGCCAGCGTCGCAATCCCGACCGTCGCCACGGATAGACCCAGGGTGCTGAATGGCATCAAACCAACTCCTTATGGCAGCGATTGGTCGGCCTACACGGTTTGCAGCGAGCCGCCTCGCAAAAGAAGCCCCGCACAAGAATGGAGCGCGGGGCCACTAGACGGTCAAACACGACCAGCGCCGGATTGTTCCGATCCCCGTCGATCAGCGGCGGGATCGTTGTCGCTTTCGGCGTCAAAGCGCACCAGGCGTGCGGGCAAGAGTCGGCGCACTTCGTTCATGAAAAGATCGCGTCTTGCGCGGCTCTGTTCAGACGTCGATCTACGAAATCGCTCGGACGGCTCTTTTTTAGGGCGGAACCGCGTAAGCTCCCAACTCGGGTAAAGCGGGGCTGCGGGGATGGCCCAAAAAATCGGTCGTGGGCATCAAGGAAGAACTGCCAGTCCCGATCGCTGGATTGGTTGTCCCCGTTCCCTTCAGCTCGAGATTGTATTGAGCCGTGCCGGTGTC
>JBAUXQ010000773.1:0-1764 GCA_049584355.1 Roseiarcus sp.
TTTCATCTTCGACCTCGCCTGCCGCCTCGGCCTCGGCGCTGAGTTCTGGGACGGCGACGTCGAGGCCGCCTATCGCTGCCAGCTGGGCCCCAGCGGAGTTACTCTGGAGCAGTTGCGCGCTGCCCCCGGCGGCCTGCGCGTGCCGTTGAAGACGCGCCACGCCAAATACGCCGAGCTCGATGCGAAGGGCAATCCCAGCGGATTCGCAACGCCCTCTCGCAAGATCGAGCTCTATTCGGAAACGTTTCTCGAGCACGGCTACGCGCCATTGCCGGACTTCGAGGAGCCACAGATCGGCCCGGTGGCGCGGCCGGATCTCGCGGCGCGCTTTCCGCTGGTCTTGACCAATGCGAAGCCGACGCTGTTCTGCCAGAGCCAGTATCGCGCGTTGCCCAGCTTGCGCAAGCGCGCCGTGGACCCGGAGGTGCAACTGCATCCCGTGGCGGCGCGGACGCGCCGAATTGGTGAAGGCGACTGGGTCTCGATCGAAACGCTGGAAGGCAGCGTGCGAGCCCGCGCCCGCTTCAATGCAGACCTCGACCCCCGCGTGGCCGTCGGCGAGCATGGATGGTGGCAGGCGTGCGCCGAAATTGGCGCCCCTTGCTACGACCCCTTTGGACCGGATGGCGCAAACTTCAATCTGCTCATAGGCCGCGATGTGCTCGACCCGGTCAGCGGTACGCCGTCGCAGCGCGCTTATCTCTGCGAGATCCGGCGCGCGGCCTGAACGCGCCGCGCTTGCCTGCAGCTTGCGGTGAACGTCCGCCGTCGCGATCGTAGCTGCCCGGTTTTCCCGACGCCGGTCTCCACTCCACCTTTGCCGGGTCCGCCGTGAACGTTCAATTCATAGTCAAGGACTCGAAAAAGTCCGCCGCATCCGGGGGCTGGGGATTTGCCGACTTCACGAACGGCAAGCCTGGCGACGAGGCGCTCCACGCAAAGTGCTTCCCCTGCCACGCGCCTGCGAAAGATCACGACTACGTTTTCACTCACTACGCAGCTACGCCCTGAACCGAACACGGGTTGATCCTTGTGACTTTGCGGCCCCCTATGTTCAACCGCTGCTTTACGCATCGGCTCCGGCCATCTGCCGCGCAGATAGCGGCCCTTCGATCTTCCGACCCATAGCCGCCTTTCGCCCGAGCAGAATTCGGACGTCCTAGGATTTGCTAGGCTAAAACCATCGCGGCCGCGCCTGCGGCTCCCTATATCCCGTGATGAAGGAGAGCCCTATGAGTGTAGCGTTCGTCCGGGAAGAAAGCGCGGAAGCCGCGCAGGAAGTAACTCTGCCAGCGCGGCCGATATCGGCGCATCCCAATCTGGTGACGCAGTCGGGGCTTGACGCGCTGGAGCAAGCCGTCGCCAAGGGCCGAGCCGCGGTGAAAGCCGCGCGGCTAATAGAGGATATGAACGAGCGTCGTCGCGCGCTCGAACTCGCCGCGCGCGACTTGCAATATTTCTCCGAACGTCTTGCGAGCGCGGAACTACGGCCGGCGACGACGAGCGTCGAAGTCGTCGCGTTTGGCCATCGCGTCGCCATTGTTCGCGACGACGACCGCCGTCAGACCTACCGAATTGTCGGCGAGGACGAGGCTGACCCGCGCCTCGGCATGATATCCTACGTTTCGCCGCTTGCGCGTCGCCTGATCGGAAAACGCGTCGGCGACTTGGTCGACATGGATGGCCGCGAGATAGAGCTGGTCGCGATCGATTAGAGTATGATTTGCTCCGGCTGAAGCGTATTCTTAGTTTCTGAAGCGGTTT
>JBAUXQ010000774.1:0-3957 GCA_049584355.1 Roseiarcus sp.
GCCAAGGCCGACGCGGCCAAAGGCGCCGCCGCTCCGACGAAAGCGGCGGCCGCGCCCGCCGCCGCCAAGCCGGCCGCCAAGACGTAAGGATTGCGCCCCGGACGGGCGGGTTTGCGCCAACGCCAAGCCCGCCCCTCATGTTGATCGATCGGGGGCCCCATGCTGGTCATCGCGGGACTCGGCAATCCCGGCGCGCGCCATGCACGCAACCGCCACAACATCGGCTTCATGGCGGTCGACGCGATCGCCGAGGCGCGCCGCTTCGGCCCGTTTCGCACCCGCTGGCAGGGACTGGCGGCCGAGGGCTTGATCGAGGGGGCGCGGGTGACCCTGCTCAAGCCGCAGACCTACATGAACGATTCCGGACGCAGCGTCGGCGAGACGCTGCGCTTCTGGAAGCTCGACCTCGGCGCGCTGATCGTCATCCACGACGAGCTCGATCTCGCGCCGGCCAAAGTGAGGGTCAAGGTCGGCGGCGGCAATGCCGGCCACAACGGCCTGCGCTCGATCACCGCCCATGTCGGCAATGACTATAAGCGGGTGCGGATCGGCATCGGCCATCCCGGCGACAAGGCGCTGGTCTATAATTACGTGCTGAGCGACTTCGCCAAGTCGGAGGCGGGCTGGGTCGAAGCCGTCTGCCGCGCGATCGCCGACGCCGCGCCCCTGCTGGTCGAGGGCCACGACGCCAGCTTTCAGAACAAGACTCATCTCGCGATTGAGGCGGCGGGCTTCGGCGAGACGTCGAGCGCCTAAACCCTGGGTGCGCCTCAGGCCGCGCGCACCGGATCGCGACCCCGGCGCGAGCGCCGCCTGCGCCGTTCGGCGGGCTCGGCGGTGGTATCCGGATCGAGCGCCGGCAGCGCATCCATGACCCGTTCCGGCGGGAATATGACGATCACCTCCGTCCCGAAGCGCAGCGTCGAGTTGAGGCGGAACTCGCCGCCGTGCAATTCGACCAGCCCCTTGACGATCGGCAGCCCGAGGCCGGTGCCTTCCTCGGCGTTCTTCTGCGCCAGCGCGCCGCGGCCGAAAGACGACAGCACGATCGGGATTTCCTCCGGCGGAATGCCAGGCCCAGTGTCACGGATCGACAGATATTGCCCGCCGGTCCGGGTCCAGCCGACCTTGATGACGATCGAGCCGCCCTGGGGCGTGAACTTGATGGCGTTGGTGAGCAGGTTGAGCGTCACCTGGCGCACTGCGCGCTCGTCGGCCCAGATGCGCGGCAAGTCGCGCTCCAGCGCTTCGGTGATGGCGAGATGGCGCCGCTCGATTCGCATCGACAGGAGACGGAGACATTCCTCGACCACGCCGGTGAGCGGGACCGGCTCCTCCTTCAGTTCGTAACGCCCGGCTTCAACCCGCGACAGGTCGAGAATTTCGTTGATGAGCATCAGGAGATGCTGACCGCTGGCGTGGATGTCGGTGGAATATTCCTTGTAGACTGACGCCGTATGGGGACCGAACAGCTCGGCCTTCATCACTTCGGAGAACCCGAGCACCGCGTTGAGCGGCGTGCGCAGTTCATGGCTCATCGTCGCCAGGAAGCGCGATTTGGCCAGATTGGCGCTCTCGGCGCGGCGGCGCGCTTCGTCCGAATTGAGCTTGGCCTGCTCGAGCTCGGCGATGAGCGAGTCCTTTTCCGCCTGAAACGAAATGTTCTGCGCCGCGGCGGCGTGCAGGCGCCGCGCGACGACCAGGAAATAGCCGATGACGCCGACCGCCAGCGCCGCCGTCGGCAGCGCCGCCCCCTGAAGACGGGGGGCGTAGAGGATAATGACGCCGATGATCATCGGCAGCATGCCGGCGACGAACGCCGCCGGAATGGCCGCCGCCAGAAGCGACATCACGGTCGAGACCAGGAGCATCACGACAACGGCGAACGCCTGAGCGTTGGGGTCGCCCGACTGGAGCAGCGCGACGATGAGATAGGCCCAGGCCGAGCCGCACAGCGTGGTGGACAACACGAACTTGCGCCGCCACGCGCCGGCGGTCTTCTCCTTTTCGCTGCTGTCGAGAAACGCGATCGGCAGCGCATAGCCGATCGCGATCGCGCAGGCGATGAAGGTGATCCAGGTCATCAGCGGACCGGCGTCGACCCACGCCAGCGCGGTCGCGCAGACGCCAAGCGCGATGATCCCGAGCATCGGCGAGGCGCTGCGGTTGATCTCGGCGAACAGCCGCACCATCGCCGCCGAATGGCTCGGGACCGCATCGGGCTCGGAGAGCGAGCGCCGCGCCTCCCGGAGCTGGATGCTCATCTTGCGCCGGCGCGCGGCAACGTCGGGGCCGCTTCCGCGCCCGCTCCCCGCCAGATCGGCCCCGACGTCACTCATAAAAACCCGATACGCACGCCCTTACTCGCGTCAATCATGGGGCCGAAATGCTTAATGAGCAACTGACGCGATGACGCGGAATTGAGAGATTATTGAGGATATTTCGATTAACGTTGTTAAGGCCGCAGGCGCCAATTCCCGCCGGCCGGGGTCGAGCTTAAGCATTTCTCAACCCGCCGATGTCGCGGGTCTTATGGAGGCGGCGCCCGTCGGGAGGAGGGCGGCATGAAGCTCTACAATTCCAATTTGGCCCCGAACCCGCGCCGCGTGCGCATCTTCCTGGCCGAGAAGGGCGTCAAGATCCCGCGCATCGAGGTCGATCTCGCCAAATTGGAGCAAAGGACGCCCGAATTCTCGGCCCTCAATCCCTTCCAGACCATCCCCATTCTCGAACTCGACGACGGGACGAGGATCGCCGAATCGATCGCGATCTGCCGTTACATCGAGGAATTGTGGCCGGAGCCGAACCTCTTCGGCTTAACCGCGCTCGAGCGGGCGACGGTCGAGATGTGGCAGCGCCAGCTCGAATTGCGCCTGCTTCTGCCGATCGCCCAGGTGTTGCGCCACAGTCATCCGCACATGGCGGAAATGGAGAACCCGCAAGTTCCCGAATGGGCGGCGGCCAATCGGCCAAAGGCGCTCCGGGCGATGGCGATCGTCGACGAGACGCTGCGCGACCGCCCCTTCATCGCCGGCGACCGCTTCACCGTCGCCGACATCACCGGGCTGGTGGCGCTCGACTTCGCCAGGCCCGCGCGCATCGCCATCCCGCAGGAGCTCGCCAATCTCATCCGCTGGCGTGAGACGCTGAAGGCGCGGCCGAGCGCGACGGCATGAGGCGCCGGCTTTTTGTCGCCTGCGCCTCACACAGGCTCGAGTCGCTCAGTTGCAGACGCGCACGCCGCCGCGCCACCAGCAGTGCCGGCCGGCATAGGGGTGGGCATAGGGGTGCGCATAGGCGCCGCCGCCGTTCGGCCGGCAGCCGCCATTCGGTCCCCGATGAAAGCCGGCGCCGCAGCCGCCTGCCGTGAGCGTGATCGCGGATGGCGCCTGGTCGGCTAGCGAAGGAAATGGCATCGCGCCCGCGGGAACGGCGGTCGCGAGGCCGACCAAAGCAAGCGCAGACGCAAACAGGATTTTTCGCATGAGATCACCTTTCGATTCGTGACGGGGCGAGATCTAGCGGGCCGTCGTTGAATGGCGGCTGAATGACTGCTCGAGCGCGCGCGACATCTGAGGATGGTTAACGCGGGCCGCCTGAGTTTGCTGCGCTCGTTCCCTCGTCCGGCTTGGCGCCCTCGTTGCTTGGCCACATCGCGTCCCGCTAGGCCTGAGGTCGCGCCAGACTTCAGGCGGCTCAAGAGGCGGGCGCCGGCGACCCGATGATCTCGACCGTTCTTTTCGACATGAACGACGTCCTGTGCCGCTACGACCGGGAGCTTCGCGTCGCCCGTCTCGCGCGCGCGAGCGGCAAGTCGCCCGCGTTTGTCGAGGCGGCCATCTGGGGGTCCGGCTACGAGGACCTCGGCGACTCCGGCGCCATGGACGCCGAGGCTTATCTCGGCGGGTTCGCCGAGCGATTGGGCGGCGGCTTGACGCTCGACGCGTGGACCGGGGC